>JASJDR010000260.1 GCA_030065615.1 Xenococcus sp. MO_188.B8
CTAATTCGCGTAAATTTACCATAATTACTATCCTTCAATCTATTTATAGTTCCAAATAAATTAATTCTCTCGATAACCAATTTTTTATAATCTCCATCACTTGATAATTGTTGGTTGGTAAAATTATTCCAAAATTAATCTTTAGCCATTGCAGTAGAAAATCTTTAAGTTGATTCTTGGTTTCGGCAATTATCCCGATCACTGGATATTGTGGGTACAACTTGATTATTGTTTCTTCGCTCATTTGCTGACAATATAGTCTTTGAATAATTTCTTGTTGAAGTGATTCTAATTGCTTAAAGCCACTTACTAAAACTTCTCGAATCTTATCTTCATAGTAATTTCTCAACCAAAATTTTATGTATTCACTTTGCCAACGAGCTATTTTTTCCCTAAATTCTATTTGTATTTCATTTTCGATAGCTATCAGCTTGTCTCGTTCAATATTTTGCTCTTTACCTAACCTAGAGTTAATTTCCGATAAGGTTAATCTTTCTCCATATTGCCATCTAATTATAGTTTGTTGTTGAGCATCTAAACTTTGGACAACTTCAACTATCAAGCGATCGAGAATACTATTGTTAGGATTAGTAAATCTTTCAGCTAAAAATATTTTCAAATAAGATTGAACATTAAATTTATTTTTAAGTAACTCTTGTAATCTTTTTAAGAGAGGTGTTTCTATTTGTTTAGATATATATCGAGAAATTGTTCCTTGGTTTATTCCCAACCAACTTGCTAACTGTTCTTGGGTAAAAATAGCTAACCGATAAGAATAACATAATGGCATAATTGCCTTACGGGCTTTTAATGGTATTTTGCTCCGAATCAAAGCTAAGTTTGCTTCAATATTTTCTATTTCTTTTTCTAAAATTATTTCAATTTGCTCTAATTCGGACAACTTTTCTTTTTCACCTGTCACAAACTGCCAATTATCTACTTCCACTTCTTGCTGTTTTTCATAATTAGTGTTATCTAGAGAAACCTCAATTATTCTCTTGGCATTTTGTAGAGCTTGAATACAAATAGTCATCCATTTCTCAATAATTTCTGCTGTCACTTCCAAGCTAGAAGATACCTGCAAAGGTGCATGAGGCTGATTTTTTTGAATGTTATAATATTTTGCTGCTTCCGCAAAATCGCAGTTATCTGGTTCTGGCCATTTCTCTCTTTTTCTATTATCAAATTGATAAATTTTGTTATTTTTATATACAGCAATGAAATATTGCCAAGCAAAAACATATTGAGAAATGCTTGGTTCATTTATTCCATATTCTGCTAAAGATTTCTGGATTTTTTTGCCGAAATTGTTAATTTTTCTAGTACTACTAATATCGACATTGCACAAAAGATGCCAACCAGATTGTAAATCTAATTTTTCCCTGATCGAATTTTCGAGAACGCCTAAAATATAAGTTTTAAGTGAAGCTTGACTCCGATCTCGATCATTATATTTACTTAAATATTTTTTGAATTTGCCTATTTGAAACAATATTTCATTAGTTAAAGCATAAAAGTAGTCTGATTTGGCTGCGTACAATGAAATATGATGAAATTCCCTCCAAATTAAAAAACAGCGATCGCGATCTATATAAGCTACTAAATGCCAGTGAGCAAAACGTCTTTCTAATTCAGATTCAGAATTATTGAGTACAATTTGACGGAAATATTCTATGTAATCAACCTCTTGCCATTCGGGATGTGTACTAGCTAATCTTTCTATTTTCCTCTTCAATTGAGATTGCATTGACGCTCTAAATGGAGGATAACCAGTAAAATCATAAAATGTATAAAACCGATGTTTCATGTTCTATTTCCAAGTTTCTGGAACATCAAAAGTCTAATTAAAATCTTTCCATAATTTATTGGGTAATCAAAAAAAAAATTATGCATTAAGCGATTTTAACCTGACAATAGCAGTAGAAAAGGGTGGTGCATCGTAACTGTTCATTCCCCCCTCCCAAAAAGCCTACCGTGTACACAGAAGTAGAAGAGGTCTATACTTTCGCAGAAATTAACCCAGAAATCGAGATTCTGAGCTGAGGGAAAAAGTTGGAAACTCAGAGTTTAGGCAGCTAAACGGAGAATCTGAGCGAGCTCAGGAGACTGTAGTTTCAAGTCTGCTTCAGGAGCGGACTTGGGGAAAAGAACACGACTAGTAGCAAAATGTTGAAGACCTTGACGAAGACGAGAAAAACGGTTGTGTCGCAAAAAGTTGAGAAAGACAGAATATATTCCGAAAAAGAATGGCAAGTTGAGACCGCTAAGTATGCCTTCTTGGTCGGACAAACTTCTTCAAGAAGTAATCCGCTCAATTTTAGAAGCCTACTATGAACCTCAATTTCGTGACTGTTCTCATGGGTTTCGACCGCAACGAGGTTGTCATACTGCTCTGTTGAGAGTAGCCCAAAAGGGTCGAGGAACTAAATGGTTTATTGAAGGAGACCTTCGAGCTTGTTTTGACAAGATAGATCACTCTATTTTGTTAAACATTTTGCGCGAACAATTCCACGACAACCGTTTTATTCTTCTTATCGAGAGATTACTCAAGGCAGGTTATTTAGAAGACTGGAAATACAATCAGACCTATAGCGGAGTCCCGCAAGGGTCAATTGTGAGTCCGATTCTTGCCAATTTGGTGTTAGATAGATTGGATAAATATATCGAAGAGGAACTTATTCCCCAATATACTCAGGGCAAACGTCGTCGAGCCAACCCACCCTATGTGAGATTGACCTTTGCTGCATCAGAAGCTAGAAAAAGTGGGGATTTATCATCAGCTCGTCAATTGAGCCAACAGGCACAGAGGATTCCCTCTCGTGACCCCAATGATCCCAACTTTCGCCGTCTCTGGTATACCAGGTACGCTGATGATTTCCTTCTGGGATTGGTGGGTTCCAAGTCCGAAGCAGTGGAAATCAAACAGAAAATCGCGGATTTCTTACGCGATCAACTACACCTCGAACTGAACCAAGATAAAACTCTTGTTACCCATGCGAGGAACCAGAAAGCTAACTTTCTTGGTTATGAGATCCACATTCTACATGCTGATGATAGGCATGACCATCGCGGTCAACGCTGTATCAATGGCAGCGTAGGACTTCGAGTTCCCAGAAACGTTAGACAAAGTCATTGTGCTAAGTATATGCGTTGTGGGAAACCTATCCATCTAACTTCAAGAGTCAACAACGATGCCTACAGTATTGTCGCTCAATATCAAGCAGAGTACCAAGGTGTGGTGCAATACTACCGTATGGCTTACAACCTTCATACTCTCAATGGTCTCAAATGGGTTATGCAGTTATCTTTGGTTAAGACTTTAGCCAAGAAGTTCAAAACTACTTGCCGTCGAATTTATCATCGATATAAAACAACCATTTCCACTAGTGAAGGTACTTTCAAAGTCCTACAGGTAGTAAGACCAAGGGAATCCAAAACCCCGCTTATTACTCACTTTGGAGGTGTCTCTTTGAAGTGGAATAAATGGGTGGCAATAGATGATGAACAACAATCTCACATCTGGAATGGACGTAGCGAAGTAGTTCAACGTCTTCTAGCTCAAAAATGCGAGCTTTGCGGAAGTCAGGAGAACATTGAAGTTCACCACATTCGCAAGTTAGCCGATTTAGAGCCGAAAGGACGTAAACCACGCCCAGAATGGATGAAGAAAATGTCGGCGCGCCGACGTAAAACTCTTGTGGTCTGCCGTAACTGCCACCACAAAATCCAATATGGACGCTACGATGGTCAAGCCCTGAAACGTAAAGATTACTGAAAAGCTACGTGATACGGAAACGGTCATGCGTAGTTTGGAGGGGGGTGGTTGGAAAAGTGCCAAAATTGGTAACTCGCTGGCTACCTACCCTACCGCACGTCCGGATCTAACTGAGAGGCGCGGTGGGTAATACCACCCGTCGACTCAAACAATCTATATCTCACCTATTTAATAAGGTTCAGGAAGTAATGGATTATGACGATCCAGGATTTGGAATTTTTACTCTCAGTTTCAACAAAGAAATGGGTGAAAACGGAGTTTCTTACAGCGTTGATTTTGATTGGCGCGCGCGTGAATCCGACGAAGAAATTAAGCAACTTGATTTAATTGGTGCTTTCATGTCGAGTTATCAAAATCAGCTAATTGATCTTGAAGGAATCCGCGATCTGACTTGTGTTGACGGTTGGGAGGCTCAAAAGCTCGAAACTCTTACTAATAAATATCGAGAATTAGAAGAAGCTGAAGTACGTAGTCTACCTGCTGCTTAATTAATCAATAGCGAGAGGTTCGCTCCTGCGTCGCGATCGCTGTATCTTATTGGCGATCGCCTAAAAACAACAACAACATTCACGAATTAACTATGACTAATTCAACTAGACTCTGGCAATTGTCCGACGGAATTCAAGAATTAGAAAATGCGATCAGGCGAAGCCTGGCACTGCGTGATCGCTCTGATCCATGAAGATGAAACTTTAACTGATGATGATCGAGAAGCAAAGCTCGAAGAAAGCTTTAACGAATGGTTAGAAGCTGGTGAATCTTTCAAAGATAAGGCTGAACAAGTAGCTAGTTATATTCGACATCAAGAAGCCTTGGCAGAAGCGAGAAAAACTGAAGCCAAACGGATTCAAAATCTAGCTAAACAAGCAGAGAATAGCGCAGCTAGATTAAGAAAATATCTAATTGCTCAGATGGTTAGATCTGATGTGAAAAAGATTGAAGGTACAACGGTCAAAATTGGATTACGGAAAAAACAGCCCCAAATATTGATTAATGTTCCTCCCGAAGAATTACCCGCCGAATACGTAAAAGTTACTCATAAAGACGATTTAACTAAGATCCGCAAGTTACTAAAATCTGATGCTGAGATTGATTGGGCTTCCTTGAGTGAATCTCATGAATATTCTGTAACGATTCGATAATCATTAATCATCACTTATCCCCTAAGAATTATTTAGGGGGTTTTTTATGGCCAATTCAGCTCCGCGATCGCTGTATTCAATCAAATAAATATAAAGTCACTAGACAATGCAAGACTACTAGTATTATCTAGATAAGCAATCAGATCGCCCTGGTAAGCAATATCAATTCCGCCCTCAAAAACACTTAACGCATAGTCACTAGCACTCCCAGTAACTTGGATTTTATCCCCCTCAAGAGAATTAAAATCAGCAATCGTGGCCAAGCCATCCCCTAAATAGTAATGACCCAAACTATCATCACCCAGGACAAAGATATCAATACCAGCACCGCCAGTTATACTATCATATCCACCACCAGTCGTGGTATCGTACCCACCACCAACGATGACATCATTACCAGCACCACCAACGATGACATCATCACCAGCATTACCAAGTAGGAAATCATCACCATCACCACCATCTAGGAAAATACTATCACCACCACCAAAGATGAGATCACCACCATCAGCGATGACATCATCACCATATAGGCTATCATTGCCAGCACCACCATATAGCAGACCTTTACCAGTACCAGCAACGATGAAATCATCACCAGCACCACCCTCTAGGAAATCAATACCAGCTTCACCAAATAAGTCATCATCACCAGCACCACCAATTAGGCTATCATTACCAGCACCACCAATTAGAGTATCATTATCAGCACCACCAGTTAGAGTATCATTATCAGCACCACCAATTAGAGTTACCACCTTATTTCTCCTGATAAATATTATGCCGTGTGCAACTTTCTATGAAAGAATATCGCCGCTTCGCGGTTTTATTCCGTTCCGCTTTGTCCATCCGAGGCATTGTAGCACAAGATTTTTTGACGGATAGAGCTAATTATTTCCAGTTTTTAGGATATCGTTGGGCATCTATAGGCATTTTCTGAGTGAGCGCTTACGACGGAGGAGTGGAGCTGGGCTTAAGTCTAACCACCATTAGAAGCCCTTCAATTTTTATTTCTCAAGGTTTTATAAATGGTAGGCGTATTTACGCAAACCTCCACTAGTCTGAATGTTCCACACTTGTCTGAAGACTCACCCTCTAAATGAGCGAGGTTACTAATATACCTAATAATATCTCAAAAAACTGAGAATAATATTTCAACTAAACTTAATAAAATAAGGCATTTTCCTTTGATTGTGTAAATTTTCTCTGCGTTTCTCCCTAATCGCAATGCACTTTAATTGACAATAATAATTAAGAGCAAGTTAAGAGAAGCACGAAAGCTTGCTCACCTTCACCATGATTGGTCAAATCCACTTCATCCTCAATGATCGCACTGTCTGCACCTCTCAACCTCCTGGAGTTACAGTGTTGGACTACCTGCGCCAGAAAGCAAGACTCACGGGAACTAAAGAAGGTTGCAGTGAAGGAGGTTGTGGTGCTTGTACTGTATTGCTAGGAGAGCTTCAAGAAGATCGCGTTTATTATCGAGCTGTTGTTTCCTGTTTACTTCCTCTAGGAGAGTTGGCAGGAAAGCATTTAGTTACCATCGAAGGATTGAATCAGTCAAAGCTTTCTCTGGTACAACAAGCTTTTGTTGATTATGGAGCGACCCAATGCGGATTTTGTACCCCAGGAATGGTAATGTCTCTAACTGGATATTTGCTATCGAGGGGAACCGAAATCAGCGAAGAAGGTTTCAAAAATGCTCTTAGTGGTAATCTCTGTCGCTGTACGGGCTATGCATCCATTAAGCGTGCGTATCAATCATTAATCGAGTCTTTGGGTAAGAATTCTCAAGTTACTATCCAAGATGGCATATTTCCTAAATATTTCCTAAATATTCCTGAACGTCTGCGATCTTTACCAAAACCAGCTTTTGATAATGAAGAGAGCAAGTCTGATTTTATCGTTGCTGGAGGTACGGATCTTTATGTCGAGCATGGTGATATCTTGCCAGAATCTCAGGTAAGATTATTAAATCAATCTTCTCTGAGCAAGGAAATTTCTAGCAGTGACGGGGAGATTCGCATCGGCGCACTGACAACCTTTGCTGAATTAGCCTCCCATCCCGCCATACTTAAAATAATCCCCGATATTTCAGCCTACATAAAGCGTATCGCCTCTTACCAGATCCGTAACCGTGCGACCATAGGAGGGAATTTAGTTGCTGCTTCTCCCATAGGTGATGGAAGTATTTTGCTATTAGCCTTAGATTCTCGGTTGGTGTTAAAGAAAGGCAACAAAAGTCGTACTGTTGCGATTAAACAATTCTTTCACGGATATAAAGAAACTGCGATCGCATCTGGAGAAATTCTGACCGAGATTATTATTCCTTTATTTCCTCCCACGACCAAAATCAATTTTGAAAAGGTATCGAAACGCCAATATCTAGATTGTGCTGTGGTTAATAGTGTGATGAGAGTTCTTTGTCAAAGCAAACGCATCAGCGCGATCGCTATATCTATGGGTGGTGTTGCTCCCATACCGCTGTTGCTCCAGAAAACCAGTAAATATTTTATGGGCAAAGAAGTTACTCAAGAAACGATTGAGGGCGCTTTTCCGATTCTCCAAGCAGAAATATCTCCTATTAGCGATATTCATGGATCTGCTCGTTACAAGCGACTCTCAGTCCGCCAACTCTTAATTGCTCATTTAACTAAGCTATTTCCCGAATCTGTCACAGTGAGAGACTTCTATGAAACGAATTGATGCTATCTATCACGTTAGAGGAGAAGCTGAATATGTTGACGATCTGCCCCTCCCAGCAGAAATGCTTTATGCTGCCGTCTTGGCCTCTCCTATTGCTCATGGCAAAATTTTCGCTCTGGATACAGAAAAAGCTCTGGCACTAGAAGGGATCGTGGCAATATTTACCGCAGAAGATATTCCCGAAGGCAATCGCTGGGGAACAATTATTGCCGATTGTCCCATCTTGGCAAAGGATGAGGTGCAGTATGTGGGACAACCGATCGCGATAGTTGTCGGAAAGACCAGAGCGATCGCGCAAAAAGCGACCAAACTAATTCATCTAGGCATTGAAGAACTTCCCGTTATTGTCGAGCCGCGCGAAGCTTTTTCCCAAGGGCAAATCATTGGCACACCCCGAACCTTCGTTTTAGGAGATGTCGATAATGCTTGGTCACAATGCGACTTAATTGTCGAGGGCAACTGTGAAATTGGCGGACAAGAACATTTATATCTAGAAACTCAGCGATCGCGTGTCATTCCCCTGGAAGGCAATAACCTGCGGGTGTACTCAGCAACCCAAAACCCCACTCTCACCCAGAAAACCATTGCCCAGATGTTGGGCTTACCCTGTCATGCAGTGGAAGTGGATGTCAAACGCTTAGGAGGCGGTTTTGGCGGGAAAGAAGAGCAAGCAACCCATTGGGCGGCTCTGGCAGCTTTAGCAGCTTGGCAGACGCGAAAACCTGTGGAATTGGTCTTGTCGCGCTCAGACGATCTTACGATGACAGGAAAACGCCATCCCTACTCCTCTGATTTTAAGATTGGGGTAACTAGGGAGGGGAAGATTCTCGCCTACGAAGTCAAACACTATCAAAATGCGGGTGCCTATGCCGATCTCTCAACAGCAGTTTTAGAAAGAACTCTGTTTCACAGCACCAATGCTTACTTTATTCCCAACGCCCGTATCTTCGCTGTTTCCTGTCGTACTAACCTGCCTTCCAGTACAGCAATGCGTGGCTTTGGCGGACCTCAAGCGATGTTTGTTATCGAAAGTGCGATCTCTAAAGTGGCGTCAACTTTAGGTATCCCTCGTGAAGAAATACAAAGGCAAAACCTTCTCCAACCAGGGGATTTATTTCCCTACGGGCAAAAAATACAAACCAACAGCTTACGTCGCACCTGGTTAGAAGCAGAACATACTTACAATTTGGCAGATATGCGTGAGCGCATTAACCATTACAATACCAATCATTTTGAGACGAAAAAAGGTTATGCGGTGATGCCGATTTGCTTTGGTATTTCCTTTACCGCCTCCTTCCTCAATCAAGCCAGTGCCTTAGTTCATGTTTACACCGATGGCAGTGTGAGCATTACTACTGGTGGTGTGGAAATGGGACAGGGATTGAATACCAAAATTGCCGCGATCGCGTCTAAAGCTTTTGGTATTGGCTTACCGCGTATCAAGATTGAGAGTACCAATACCACCCGCATCGCTAATATGTCTGCCAGTGCTGCTAGTGTAACAACTGATTTAAATGGCAATGCCACTTTACTCGCGATCGCGCAAATTTTAGAGCGTTTTAAAACCTTAGCAGGCAAAGAATTAGGAGTGAGCGATCTAGAGAATATTGCGATCTCCAATGAGAAAGTTGTTTATAGGGGAAAAGAAACCGATTTAACCTGGGATCATTTAGCCAAAGCTGCCAATCTGGCTCGGGTTAATCTTTCGGCTCATGCCTTCTATGCCACCCCTGGACTGGAATTTAATCGCGATCTCGCTGGAAGCGAGGCACTGCGTGATCGCGAAAAGGGACATCCTTTCGCCTATCATGTCTGCGGTACGGCAATTGTGGAAGTTACCCTGGATTGTCTGCGGGGAATTTATGAGATAGATGCCGTAAAAATAGTCCACGATCTAGGGCGATCGGTCAACGAATTGGTCGATCGAGGGCAGCTAGAAGGCGGACTAGCGCAAGGTTTGGGTTGGATGACCATTGAAGATTTACAGTTCAATGAAAAGGGAGAATTAATATCTAATAATCTGGCAAATTACAAAATTCCCGATATCTATTTCATGCCCGATCTCATTGAGATCAAGTTTTTAGAAAATGACAATAATTCTCCTGCACCCTATGGATCGAAAGCTGTGGGCGAACCACCTTTTATGTATGGGATTGGGGTGTTTTTTGCGATCCGTAAGGCAATGAAGGCTTTTCAACCTGAGATGGAGTTGGCGAATAATTCACCGCTTACGCCAGAGAGGGTTTTATGTGAGTTGTATGCAAATGAAATCAAAGAAATGGCTGAATCTATTGCAAGAGAAGGTCGCTTCTTCGAGATCAGTCCAATGATTTGATTCAATCTCCAATAGTGCAATCTCAAAGCTCGTATTCTTGTTTTATTTATTGGTATTACTTATATTCATACCATATAAAATGATATGGTTTAATGCGATCCCGAAAGCAATGCGTAGCAAGCTATCCTTCAACTCAAAAAAGCATTACCTAACTGCTACGATATAAGCAAAGGAATTATCAAAAAAAGCTATGAGTTTGTTAATCTCAGACGAAATTGTACAAGCCAGTGGGTTCTCGGAACACGAACTCTTGTTAGAAATTGTGATTATGCTTTTCCAGCAAGACAAAATTAGCTTAGGAAAAGCTAGTGAATTACTAGGAATGCATCGCCTGC
>JASJDR010000261.1 GCA_030065615.1 Xenococcus sp. MO_188.B8
TTTTCTTCGTCTTATTCTTTGTAATTATCTAAGCAGAAAAACACAAGTTTTGTTGTAAGTTCTTATTCATCAGACTTATTTTTTTTATTCTCATCGAAAGACTTGAGCCAATCTTCTCGAATTTCATGAAGACGGAATTGGATGTTTAACTGGAGTAGCCGCTCGTTCAATTGCCGAGTTAGGGGACTATTGAGAGGCAAAGCAATGCCATAAGTTTGAGAACCAAAGTTAAAGTTAGCCAACTGATAAGGAGCTTGAGGGTTCTGGTGTAAATAGTATTCTAAGCCGCCACGAGAACCGACTACTCCATCAACTTGACCATTTGCCAAAAGTTTAATCGCTTCAGATAAATGTTCTGTCTCACTCACTCTTGCCTGATAAAATTTCGCCCAACTAGCTTGCGCCGAACCCTTGCCTACAGTAGAAACGCGGGCTCCTTTGAGATCTCTAGGGTGATTAAACTGCTCTGAGGGCTGATTAGAAAAAGCGATCGCCAAAGTAGTGGCGATGCCAGCAGTCAAAGAGGTAACCACTACTAGGGAAAGAATCATCCAGATCCCAACTATGTAACGTCCCAGAGTAGTTACGGGAAAGCGATCGCCGTATCCTACGGTAGTAAAGGTAGCTAAGGCACACCACATGCCTTCTTTCACTCCCTTAACATAGGAATGAGGAAACTGCTCGCTATTATGATGGCGTTCGGCAAACCAGAGCAGATTGCCTACGATAAAGAGGCAGAGGAAAATCCCCCCCAATGACGAGAGGAACGCCCAGCCCAAAAAAGGTTTGATAGTACTCCACAAGGTTGGAGGGGAGCTGGGCAAGAGTAAAGTCAGCGGCTCTCGGACAACGGATTGGGTGAAGTCAAACTTGGCAATCCGCTCTGAAGTAATGCTAATCGAGCCCAAGGCTAAATCTAGTTTCCCGGCGGCTAAAGCTGCCAAACTTTCCTCTATACTTGAGTAATATATCAATTCATGGTCAAGCTCCAAAGCCTGAGCTAATTCTTGCCAATATTCTACGCTCATTCCACTCACCTGTCCCGACTGAGATTTCATGACTGCGGGGGGCTCGCCTGCTATTCCCACTCGCAGTTTTTTTCCTTGAACAATTAAGTTAGGAGAATTAGTCGTGTCAGAGCGATCTGCGATTTTAGAAGTTTCTGCCTCAACAGGAGCCGTAGCGAAACTGAAAGAACAAATAATCAGACTAATGAGTAATTGGATTTTGTTGCTTGTCATCTTTTGACCATGGCAGTAAGGTCTGCCCTCATGCCCATCAGAGATACTTAATAGCGACCCACAAAATGCGATCAGCCGGAGGCTGGCGCTGCGCGCGCCGCGAAGCGGATCTCTTCGAGATCGCACTCTCGATTAATTGAAGAAACACTCAAAATTAATGTCAAAAAGGTTGATTGGACGAACATACCATTGATGTAGAAGCGCATTGCGATGCACCCCTACAGATGATTGATAAATCTGATCAAAACCTAGTAAAAATATTGTGGGAAATCATCTCATTCAAAACTCTAGAGGCTTCATTCGGGACTTAAATTAATCTACGCTAAAATGTTCTTGCAATTTCTCTTCCTGTTCTTTGGTCAAATTAGACTGAATCAGTTCAGCGGTTTCTCCTTTAAACGCATCTTCTACTTTGTCTAGGGTAACTTGACCAGTTAAGAGAAAAAGTGCCGAAGTTCCTTCTGTTACTTTCTCACGAACATTTTTGATGAAATCATCATCAATCCCATAGTCAGCTAAAGAACCGACTAAGGCACCAGTTGCAGCTCCGACTGCCATTCCGAGGAAAGGAACAAAAAAGATTAACCCTAATAGATAGCCCCAAAAGGCTGCATCGATAGAACTCTCGGCGACTAAATTATGAGCTTGTTTGGTTTTGGGTTTCTTTTTGCCTTCTTTCCAGGTAACAATAGCCGCATCTTGAAGCTCAATCAAGTGTTTTTTCTGGAGTTGTGTCAGTTTGGTGAGTGCTTCTTCTGCACCGTAGTCTGAGTTGAATTTCCAAACAGTTAAGGTTGCCATGATTAATGTTCCGATCAACTTTGAAGATTTTTCAGTTAACCTATCACAACCCTCGATCACAAAACAAGATCATTGGTTTTGAGAAGTAGGGATCGTTTGCATAGGTGTCAAACTGAGAATTAGCGATCGTGAATTCAAGAATTTTAAAATCTCCCTACGCGAGTGCGATGTAAGGCTAATTCAAAAACAATAAGTAATATTTGAGTGCTACATTAAATAAGTAATATTTGAGTGCTACATTTTAAATTGTGGAAGGTAGATTTAAATGAAGTCACTGTTTAAGTCAATATTCTTGAAAGTAGTTGGGCGATCGCTTTTTTTGTGGATTTTAGTTCTTTCTCTGATAGTCTTTTCCATTCAACCAGTTCAGGGGTCATCATTAACAGAGTCATCATTTATCAATGGGCCTGATTGTAACTTTACCACCCCTGTTCCCCAAACAAGACCTCCTTCAGAAGATGAAACGACTAAAGTATCTATTGGCATTTATCTGATTGATATTCTTTACCTTGACGAAATCAGAGAAAGCTTTGAAACCATATTTTTTATGAAGTTACAATGGCAAGATCCCCGTTTAGCTCAGAAATTACAGAATAGATCCATACCTTATTGCAATATAAAGTTGGATGATATTTGGAATCCGGAACCCTATGTGTACAAACATCGAAGGTTAACCAAGGAATTTGACAAAATTGTTTCCGTTGACTCGCAAGGAACTGTCACATATAGACAGATATTTGATGCCGAGCTAGTATCTCCTCTTGATTTTACAAAATACCCTTTTGACACCCAGCATCTGATGATAAAAATTGTCTCATTACCCAATCAACCAGAAAGAGTTGAATTTGTCGAAGATCGGGAACTAAATAGGGTGTCGCAGGAACTCTCTTTTGTGGGATGGTCAGTTGGTGAAGCAAAAACTCAAACGAAATTTTTTCCCAGTCAAATATTCCAGAAGCCCGTGCCATTTTTTTTATTTGAAGTTGAAATTAAGCGTCAGTCCGGTTTTTTTGTCTGGAAAGCTATCTTTCCACTGTTGATACTTGTCTCTGTGGTGAATCTAGTATTTTGGGTAGAAGCCTCTAATATAGTACCGAGAGTTTCTCTCAGCACTATTACTTTGCTCAGTGTTATTGCTTATGTGTTGAGCCTTCCTTCTCAAATCCCCAGAGTTCCTTACCTGACAGCAGAAGATATCTTTCTAATAGGCTCTATGCTACTGATAGTATTGGCCTTGACAGAAACGATAGTAACTCATAAGTTGAATCAGTTGGAGCAAAAAGCCCTTGCTTTAAGCATTGATATCTGGTTACGCTGGCTCTTTCCTATTTTAATTATTGGCTTACTCGGTTTTGCTTTTCTTTGAGACGACATTCAAGAAAAATTAAGATACGAATAGTAAATTTAGCACAATAAATAAAGACAATACTGTTAAAGTCTTTTAGAAGCATCTAAGTAGCGAAACATAAAATGAATAGTTTTTTAAATATTCTTAAATCACTATTGCAAATCCCTTTTTTTCGTCAAATTTGGGTCTTGTGGAAAACAATCACTGCTGGTTGGCGAATTTATCTAGAAGAACCTGTTCCTGTTGACGAAATAACCTATTCTCGTGAAGCTGCTTCTATTCCTTCTTTTGGTTTCTTTTTCTTGTTGATTAGCGCCACGATAATTGCTACCTTGGGACTTCTAGCCAATAGTGCCGCAGTAATTATTGGAGCGATGATTGTTGCTCCTTTGATGAACCCAATTCTGAGTATGTCTTTTGCCATTGTTACGGGCAATTGGAGAGTGTATAAGCGATCGCTAGTGACGGTTTTTCTGGGAGTTTTTTGCACTATTTTATGCGCTTATTTGCTGGCTATTTTACTTCCCATTGATACTGTCGGTTCCGAGATAATAGCTCGGACTTCACCTAGTTTAATTGATTTGGGTATTGCGATCGCTGCTGGGGCTGCCGGTTCATTTTCTTTAACCCGTAAAAGTATTGCCAGTTCGATTGCAGGAGTGGCTATTGCCGTTGCTCTCGTACCTCCTTTGTGTGTTGCAGGAATTGGGCTGGGAATAGGAAGTGAACTCTCTGCAAATATTGGTCAAGTTAAAATCACTAATTTGAGTGTAGCTGAAGGAGCTTTTTTACTATTTCTGGCTAACTTAGCAGGAATTACCTTTACTGCTTGTCTGGTTTTTCTTTCCCAATCCTATGGCAATCTGAAACAAGCATTTCAATCAATTCTTATTTGGTTGTTAATTATAGCTCTGTTATCTGGTCCACTGAGCCATTCACTTTGGGAATTGTTTATCTATAGCCGCGTTGACATAGAAATTCAGAAACTCAGAAGCGAGCACCCTGAAGTTAAGCAAAAAGCTCATACTGATCATATCAGTGTCAAGCTAGAAGGTGATACTGCATATATTACAATTATTACTATTGCACCAAAAGGCTTACTTACAGAGGAATATAGACAGAATGCTAGACAAAAGCTATTCGATGCTCTATCTAATATGGGAGTTAAATCAATGGATATAGTTTTAAAAACCGTCCCTGTTGAGATTGAGGAGCATCAATTAATATCTAAGTAACTATCGCTGTAAAACTAACTCCAAAAGCTTGAATGAGTTGAATCATGAGAGACTGAGAAATAATCTTAAAGCAAGTTATTGCTGAGTTTGAGTCACCGTTACACCGCCGTAAAACGACGGTGCCTGTCTTGGGCAGCATTCCCTTGCGTCTTTCGCCGACGCGGGGTCTGCCCGCTGCGGTGACCGGTGTTCCCCGGTCAGTCTCAGCAGATGAAAACAGCTCGTAATCATTCTGATAGTATTGGACTGCGAATAATTTTTTGAGGAATGATGGCAAACTCAAGCACGACCTGCTTCTCAACTATTTTCGAGAGTTGTTCCTGAACGTCATCAGCCATTTCTTGGGTTAACAGACCAGGTGGTGCTAAAACATGACCTGACACAAAGACTACATCATCTCTGATTCGGACATTCAGGTTTGTAATCTGAATATTCTGGTCTATAGGAATAACGGAACTGCTGATGGTAGTCAGAGTGCGCATTACCTGGTTTCGGATCAGCAGGTTATCCATGCTTATTCCCAGAGGTGGCACGACAATGAGCAAACTCCCTAACGTCAGCGCCAGGATCAACACCACCGAAACCTTACGTCTGAAAAACTGCCAGAAAAAGACGAAGCTGCTGGCAAAAACAATGCCTATAATATTCGTCAAGTATAGAAGTAATGGGCCTCGGGCGCTAATATTTTGAATAGGCAGTCCGATTTCGGCAGTAGCTTCTTGCCCCAGCGAGATGGCGATCCCTACGCTACACAGCGGAGGGACCAGAGCTACGGCGATTGCGATTCCAGCTAGGGCAGACGAGACACCAGGTCGTGTATAAGCAAAGGCCGCCGCCGCTCCCGCGGCTAGGGCTACGCCCAGATCCAGGAGAGAGGGTGCCATTCGGCCGGCGATCTCAGAGCCGACCAGCTTCCAGCCGATTGTCTCGGTGATTGCGATAGCAACTCCAATAGTCAATATAGTACCAGTAAAAACGGTAAAGAGCGAACGTATTGTCAACGTAATTTTTCGGGCTATGAGTGAGAACGACATTGCAATGATAGGATTCATCATAGGTGCTACAATCATTGCACCGATGATTACCGCGGCACTATTCGCAAGCAAACCAAATGTGGCAATCACCGCAGATATAACCAGCATGAAGAAAAATGAAAAAGCAGGAATTGATCCCTTCTCGACAGTTAGCTCTACTTCTTCAACTGATGCTGGTTTCTCCACAAGCTGACGCCAATTACCGAGTATGGAAAAAACCATTTTTTATCTTACCTCTTAATTATTGCTGATGATTACAAAAGTACTATATGAACACTTAAGAAAATTTAAAAAAGTTGTTAAGATTTTATTTTTATATGCAATATAAGTTACAATTATATTGCCAAGCGCATAGCTCATTATATAGGAAACTATATATATATAAATACAAAAGCTACTTATAGTGGCCTTGGAGTAAGTTTTACAATAATATTTAAATAATAAACCGCGTCCGTAAATTGAAAACTGGAGTTTTGAGACAAAGGAGTCAGGAGTTAGACGTTTCAGATTTAAAATATTAACATTTTTGAAAACTAGCGGTGCCGGGATGGGGGAAATTACATTTAATTGTTAAACTCGCGCATTCCCTCTCTTGGTCAGCACCGGGAAGGGGGGAGTATTTTGTTAGGTTCTATTGGTTCAACACCAGGAATTGAATTGTTATCCCCCATTCCCGCCCTCTCTTGGTGCGCGTCTCTTGGTCAGCATTCCCTTGCGCGACGCGAAGCTAGTCCTTTAGGGTCTTACGCCGACGCGGGGTCTGACCGCTTCCTTGGCTGCTTGCGAAGCCCAGAACACGGAGCTGGGCTTGTCCCCAGAACACGGAGCTGGGTAAACAGATCGGTGCTCTGGATAAACAGCAGGGTCGCACCGCTTGCGCCTTTCGGCGGCGCGGGGTCTGACCGCTTGCCCAGAACACGGAGCTGGGTGAACGTCTGTCGCCGCCCTAACCCTAAAGGGTACCGCTCCGCATAAGGATACCGCTCCGCACGCCCCGAAGGTAGTACTAAAGCATACCGCTCCGCATATCCTTTAGGATAACGCGGGGTCGCTCGTCATCTTGGCTTGTAGCTTAGGGAGACTGTCAGATTCAGAACGCAGTTCGATCACAAAATCTGGACAAAGGGGAACAAATCCCTTTCGTTGCTGAGAAGTAAGAGATTCCCAACGTTCTCGACTGAGCCAAGAAGCATCGGGAGAGCGATTTGCCCCGTTGGGAAGTCTAAACCCAGTGGAAGAGTCAAAGGCTTCGCCTAATTCTTCCTTTGCCTCATACCAGTTACCTAGTTGGGTGCTGATACTAAGATTACGCCTGCCTGATTCACCTCCTGTGGGGGGATTCACAATTAACTCTCCTTCTGACGTGCGTTCTAGCTGTAAGTCACGATTCGCTGCTGCTAATGCCTCGAACTGTTCTTGGGTCACCTGGAGGACAAGTTTACTGGGCAGTTCAATAGATAAGCTTTCGGCTTGCTTTGATGTATTGATCATCATTCTTGCGCAAATTTGTAACTGGGGTAATGCTTCTAATTATACTATTCTATATCTTGCTGTAGGTAGTTAGATTGAAATATTTAAAGCGATCGCTCTTTGGCAGATAGGTTATGGGTAAATCTTTGATGTCATACTAAGTTTTTTGAATATTTAGTATCATCAGACGATTTGGCACGAAATTAGAGCATCTTCATTGAAAGAGTAGATTGCGCATAATCGATGATAGCCGTCCGCAATGATAACTTTACCATTGACGGAATCTCTTACCAAAAGCAAAGGCGATAATTCGCGTCCCGATTCTATTTTCTTTTGATCTTTGGCGACATGACTATTGCTAATTCCCAATAATGATAAACTTGACGCTCGGAAAATATCTTTTGCTTTGAACTGCGATATTGGTGCACTTTTCAATTCATTTACATAGGTGGTGGCTTTTTCTTCATCGTAAATCAAAGACAAATACGACAAAGCTGCCGGATAATCATGCTCTTCTGGTTTGTCTAGCCACTTGATATTGACTTTTTTGTCTGACATTTTGAGATCACCTTTAATTTTCTTGATACAAATATTGTTACAGCTTAACTACATAGTAAGAAGATTTTTATAGATATCTACTTTCTTAGAACCAGACTAAAGAATTTTGAGAATTTCGCCGTAGCAAACAAAAAAATCTCAATTTCTTAATTTTCCTGCAAAATACGCTAATTTTTGATGCGTTACTTCTAATCTGATTTTAATTGTGACTTAACCTTTACATATTGTGGTTAATCTTTACATAATGTAGTTCGTAGCTATTATACACTACAAAAATCAACTATAGTACTACGTAATTTGCTTAGGACATTGGTAAACGCCCAAGCCTATGATTGGTAAATTTTTACTTGATTCTTAAAGGGAACAATGAGGAGGAAATATTTTGAACGCTTCTAGTCATCAGAATAGTAAAAACTTGCTGCGGCGATATTTTCCTATCCTGGAATGGTTGCCCCAATATCATCTCTCTTGGTTACGCGCCGATATTATTGCAGGCTTGACTGTTTGGGCGGTCATGGTACCCGAAGCGATGGCTTACGCAGGAATTGCTGGGGTTCCTCCTCTGATTGGCTTATATACTGTACCTTTTCCCTTATTTTTCTATGCTTTACTGGGAACATCCCGTCTGATGGTGGTCGGCCCTGATTCGGCAACCGCTCTGATATCTAGTGTGACGGTAGCGGCTTTGGCAACTTCGGGTTCAGAAGAATACTTAATTTTAACATCGGCGATCGCATTCACTGTCGGAATTCTGTTTCTAATTTTTGGCATCTTTAAAATGGGATGGGTGGCGAACTTTATTCCCACTCCTGTGATGAAAGGATTTATTCAAGGATTAGTTTGGGTGACAATTATTGGTCAAGTTCCCAAACTTTTGGGTATTGAGGGGGGTTCGGGTAATTTTTGGCAAAGGCTCGCGGCTATCATACATCGTCTGCCCCAAACCCATGTCACCACTGCCATTATTGGGATTGGTAGTATAGTAGTCTTGTTCGTCCTCAAAGAGTATTTCCCGAAAATTCCCTCTGCTTTAACAACAGCAGTTTTGGCGATTTTAGCGGTTACCTTCCTGGGCTTAGAAGATAAAGGAGTGGAGTTGATTGGTTCTATTGAAGCCAGTTTACCCCCTTTTCAGCTTCCTATGGTGTCAATAGATCAAATTACAGGAATTATCGGTGGTGCATTTGCGATCGTGCTAATCGGTTATGCTGAAACTTTGGGTTCGGCTAAGGCAGCAGCCGAAAAAACAGGTGAAGAAATAGATCCCAACCAAGAATTAATTAGCTTAGGCCCTGCCAATTTAGCCGCCGGCTTAAGTTCTGGCTTTTTGGTGGTGGGAAGTCTCTCTAAAACCTCCATATCCATGTCCTCTGGCGGAAAAACTCAGGTCTCTTCTATAGTTCATGGGGTTTTTGTTTTATTGACGTTATTATTTTTGATGCCGTTATTTAGTAATCTTCCCCATGCTACTCTAGCTGCTATTGTGATAGAAGCTATGCTAGGCTTGGCAAATGTTAGTTATTTTAAGAACTTATATCGAATCAGAAGAATAGAACATGCCCTTGCCCTCTTAGCTTTTTTTGGAGTACTATTTGTAGGGGTTTTGCAGGGAATTGGTTTGGGCGTTATTGCGGCGATTGTTCTTTTGATTCATCGTGCAAGTCATCCTTATACTGCTGTTCTAGGAAGAATGCCCGAAACTCAAATATTTCGCGATATTGATCTTCATCCAGAAGCAACTCCCATTCCAGGATTATTGATTTTTCAGTTTGCAAGTGGGCTAATTTTTCCCAATGCTAACTATTTCCGCAGTTCTTTAAAACAAAAAATTCAGGAGTCAAGTACTCCTGTTAAAACAGTGTTAATTGATGCAGAAATTATCAACCTAATTGATACAACTTCCTTAGAAATGCTTAGCAAACTGCGCTTAGAATTAGCCAAAGACAATATTATTTTATCTTGGGCCAGATTACAAGAGTCTTTGTATACAGAAATGTGCAAAGCTGGATTAGTTGCAGAAATGGGAGAAAGTAATTTTTATGATCGAATTACTGAGGGGGTAGCAGCTTTTGCCGCACAAGACAAAGACAACAATAATCAATAGCGATACTAATTTAATTAGGAGAACTCATGAAAAATCAGTGGCACTGGTGGTTAAAATGGTGGACGATCGCGGGATTTGTCGTTCTGATCGTTGTTATCTTTAGTGAGCCACCTCGACTCTGGTTCTGGTTGGCAATTCTTGCTGCCCTAATCGTTTACGGATTCGAGCGAGCCATTAATGATAATAGTCAATGAAGCACAAGTCCTTGGCGTGAGAGTTGGCAAGATGTATAGCTTATTAGTACAGTTTTTTATTTTTTATTATCTGTCCTTTGGGAGTTGGAAGTAGAAGAAGATATATTGACACTTAGCTGTTGGGGGATGATGACCATTAGTATGTGGCGGGAGAATCATGATTTAGATTGAACTCTTGAGCCTTATTACTCACGGTTCGCTTAAATCCAAGATAGTCAAAGAAATAAAACAGCTCAAGTGTATGCTGAGAAAGAAGTTGAGAGAATAGAGAGAGCAATATTCTTGAAAGGAACGAACTCAGAAAGAGCAGATGATATA
>JASJDR010000054.1 GCA_030065615.1 Xenococcus sp. MO_188.B8
CACGGCATTGACCTACATACAGCGGCGATTAATCGGGTAAACTTACCTCAAATTCGGGCGAACCTTCAAGATCCCGAAACCTATCGTTGTGCTAAAGCTTTTGGCACCAAAATTATTATGCATGCTAACACTAGAGATGGTTCCCTGCGACAAGCAGCAACTAAAAAAGGGATTCCCGTTCTGCTTTACGAAGGTGGAGAAGCATTACGTTTTGACTCCCAAGCAATCGCGAGCGGTGTCCAAGGTATTTTACGGGTGATGAATTGTTTGAAAATGTATGATTTGCCTGAAAATATTACTGAATTTGAACCGATTGAAGTTATCGAAAGTAAATGGATTAGGGCATCTCGGGGTGGAATATTCCATTTAAAAGTTAATCTCGGTGAACAAGTGACTAAAAAACAAGAATTAGGTTTTATTACCGATGTTGTGGGGGAATATCAGGTTATAGTTCGTGCCAGTGTCCCAGGAATTGTCTTGAGCCATAGTTTAAATCCTTTAGTAAATCAAGGTGATGCAATCGTTCATTTAGCTGTCGTCAAGTAGAATACTTTGCTTATGATTTCAATCATACTGCTCTGATTTAACCTCCACTAATTTTGCCTTAGTAGAACTTACAAAGACTAATTAAGTTTTACTTATTGAATTTCCAAGCTCGATCGCCCGTAACAATAAGTAATTTAAGATCGTCCGCAAAGCAATAATTGCTGCCAACTGACCGATATCGTTCCAAGTTGGCGCGATCGTTGTTTTAAGAATACTCGCACCAATGAGAAAGCTAAGTCCTAAAGAGAAAGAATAACCCATTGCCAAACGACTAGATTGAAAAGATGCTGCCGCATGATCTTTAGAGAAAATATTTTGGCAGTAAATAATAAATCCTTTAGCAATACCAATAATAATCGCGAATGATGCTAGTAGTTGGCAAAGAATGACGATCCAACCATAAAGAGTAGGGATGGGATTCTCCATTCTAGTTACTCCTTTTGAGTCTCTTGTGATTTTAGATATAATTGCAATTATTAGGATTTCCTTAACAAAAATCAACTTATTGCTCGAGTTTCATTTTAAAATTAACCATGTTTCGGTTGTGCTTTAATTAATGCAATCACCTTAGAACATATTAAGCATTTCTAGAGCGTTTACATTCTCGACTTCCATCTGACGCTACTGTTAATTTTAGATTAAAATCATGATTACTACTTAACTAAACCAGCTCGTAACGCCCTCACTGCTGCCTCTGTGCGATCGCTAACGGATAATTTATCCAGGATATTGCGAACATGAGTTTTCACTGTCCCTAGACTGATATAGAGTTTTTCGGCGATTTGATTGTTACTGTAGCCACCAACAATTAATTCCAAAACATCTAATTCTCGTTCGGTTAGAGGATAAGCTTGGAGGATGGCCTCTTCTTCGCTGGTTAACGCATTAATACTGACAGTTGATTGTGGCTGCGACCCAACATCACTTTGGCGAATATGTTGTAAGACAATTTCTGCGATCGCAGGATCGATCCAAGACTGACCTTCGGCAGTAGTTTTGATCGCTTCAAGTAATTGTTGAATGTGAATATTTTTAATACAGTAGGAATCTGCCCCAGCAGCAAAAGCACTCAGCACTTCTAATTCGTCATCGTGCATTGTGAGAATTAGGACTTTGGTCTGAAACTCTGCTGTTTCAGATTGGAATTGTTTCAACTTCCGGGTTAACTCAATACCATCGATATCTGGTAGACCAATATCCACAATGGCAACATCTGGTTTTAGGGTAGTTAATAATCTGAGACCATCGGTTCCATTGGCAGCTTCCTCAATTAACTCAATGCTATCCGCCTCTTGTTGCAAAGCCGTTCTTAATCCCATTCATTCTAGTCAAATCATGGTCTTCAATCAGTACAACGCGAATTTTGTCCATTGGTAATCGTTTTTTGATATCTATAGCGCTACGCGCTAAGCTTAGGACAAAATAAATCTTGTGCAAGTCAAAGAAGAGACAGGATTTAACTCTAATACAATGTCCTAACGTTAATTTGTACTGCTATATCTTTCGATAGAAGTAATTTTAGCTTTTAGGTAGAAGTAAGATCATCAATAAGCTAGATAAGATGCTATCAGGATAATTTATGAAACCAATTTATTAGACCTTAGATTATGATTCATTGTGATTGATCATGTCCAAGATTGTCAGAATTGTAGTTATTAATAGCAAAGAAGACGCGATTTTGTTTGATGATGCTTTAGAACAGGCAGGAATCCCTATCTCGACTTTAGATACGGAAGATAATAATCTACAGCTTGGCAATCTTCAACAAGATATTTCTTTGACAGAAAAAGGCTTCAAAGCACAAAAAGATAATTTAATAAGGATTTTATCCCATGAATTAAAAACTCCTCTCAATATAATTATGGGATATAGTCAGCTATTATTAAATGGAAATTTTGGCAAACTAAATCCGCAACAGCAAATAATAATAAAAAAGATTCTTGGGAGTGGCGAAGATTTGCTTAATTTAACTAAGCGAATCTCTAATTTATTCCAAGATAAAATAGGCTATTTAACAATCAATTCAGAAGAATTTAGTTTAGAAAGCTTGGTAGCAGAAATAATTTCAGAAATTCTTCCTCAAGCAGAAAACAAGCAATTAAAGCTCCACTTAAGCTGCAATCTTCCTAACCCACTATATATTGGAGATCGTGATAAATTAAAACAAATTGTTACTAATTTAATTGACAATGGAGTTAAATTTACCAATTCTGGCTATGTCAAAATTACCTTATCAGAAGGTACCGAGAATTACTTGATCATCAAAGTTGAAGATACGGGTATTGGTATTAGTGAGCATGATTTATACCATATCTTTGAGCGATTTTGGCAGGTAGATCAGAGCTTACAAAGACCATATTCAGGATTAGGATTAGGATTGAGTTTGGTCAAAACCTTAGTCGAAACAATGGGAGGTACAATTTCTGTGAAAAGTTACATCGGTATTGGTTCTACTTTTTCTGTGATGATTCCTCGATATCAACATAGCAGCCAAAAATTACCCCAAAACCATGAGCAAGCAACCAGGGCAACCAATATTTAATCAGTAATATTCAGCAGATGAGCGAAATTACCTTTGAAGGAAAACGAATCTTAGTAGTTGATGATTCTTGGGAAAATCTCTCCCTAATTGAAGCAATTTTAGATTCTGCTGGCTATCAAGTTAGTTTAGCTGAAGATGGAGCAACTGCCTTAGAATTAATTAACTCCTCTCCCCCCGACTTGGTATTATCCGATGTGATGATGCCCAAGATGAATGGTAACGAATTAACCAAAAATATTCGGGAACAAGAAAACCTACCTTTTATCCCGATTCTCCTAATTACCGCCCAAGAAAAATCAGACGTCGTAGAAGGATTAGATGCGGGAGCCGATGACTTCATTCGCAAACCTGTTGAAATGGACGAACTCTTAGCTAGAGTGCGATCGCTGTTACGCTTAAAGCACAGCATAGATGAGCGAGAACAGATGGCACTGTTGCGAGAAGATTTTGTTTCCCGTCTGACTCACGATTTGAGAACTCCTTTAGTAGCTGCGGATCGGATGCTGCATTTATGGCAACAAGAAGCATTTGGTACTCTTACTCCTCCCATGAAAGAAGCTATTACCACCATGCAACTTAGTAACCACAGTTTACTAGAAATGGCTAATACCATTCTCGAAGTATATCGCTACGAAGCAGGCAGAAAACGCTTAACCTTTACCTGTTTTGATTTGGCAGAATTAGTCAAAGAAGTAGTTAAAGAACTTCAACCCTTAGCCCAACAAAAAGCGATCGCGCTTAATTACCAAATTAACGCCCAACAAAACTATGAAATGACTGGTTCTCGTTTAGAAATAAGACGTATCTTAACTAATCTTGTAGGAAATAGCCTCAAGTTTACCGATAATGGTTTTATTAATCTGGAAATAAACAAAACTGCTAATCATGTAATCATTAAAGTCCAAGATACAGGTTGTGGCATTGCACCTGAAGAGCAAGCAAATCTCTTTGAAAGATTTCGCCAAGGAAATCACCGCTTATCTGGTAGTGGCTTGGGATTGCACCTAGTACGTCAAATCGTCGAAGCGCATCAAGGTAAGATCTTTGTAGAATCGGAAATAAACCAAGGAAGCATTTTTACTGTGCAATTACCTGTGAAACAAGAAAAATAAAATTTATCCTTAACTCAAACTGCGATCTCGAAGAGGTCGGCGAAGCCGCGCCTCCGGCGAGCCGCTGCCCCTTCGGGCGGGAATGGGGGCTCAAATAAAAGCGGTGCGTCCGCGCAGCGACTACCGTATGATCCTTCACTCCGAGGTAGTTTTTTATAATCACATCTGGACTATTCCCAACTAGCGTAGCCACTGTTTAAATATCCCAGTTCTGATGAATTAGAGGACATGATCAAAAAAGGACAGTAGTTAAACCGCCCTAAAACATAAACAATTAACTTAATCAAATTTTTTTGATTATTTTTAACGAATATATTCTTTAAGAATACTATTACGATTAGGATGACGCAGCTTTCTTAGCGCTTTTGCTTCGATTTGACGAATTCTTTCCCGTGTCACGTTGAAGATTTGACCAATTTCTTCTAGAGTTTTCATTCGTCCATCATCCAAGCCATAACGGAGGCGTAACACATCTCTTTCTCTAGGACTGAGAGTATCTAAAACATTTTCTAAATCTTCTCGTAATAAACTTTTGGATACTTGATCTTCAGGAGTTTCTCCGTCAGCTTCAATAAAATCTCCTAAGCGGGAATCTTCTTCCTTGCCAATAGGAGTTTCTAGCGATATTGGTAACTGGGCAGATTTAGCAATAAAACGCAATTTCTCAATTGTCATTTCCATGCGTTCGGCAATTTCTTCCTCAGTGGGTTTACGTCCCATTTCTTGGGATAAAATTTTAGTAGTTTTCTTGATACGAGAAATAGTTTCATAAAGGTGAACAGGAAGACGGATAGTTCGCGATTGATCAGCGATCGCTCTAGTAATTGCCTGCCTAATCCACCAAGTAGCATAAGTAGAAAATTTATAACCTTTTTCGTGGTCAAATTTCTCAGCGGCGCGAATTAAGCCTAAAGAGCCTTCCTGAATTAAGTCTTGGAAGGATAAACCACGATTCATATACTTTTTAGCAATGGATACCACCAAACGCAGGTTTGATTGCACCATCTTATCTTTGGCACGTCGTCCCAAAAATAAGCGACGTCGGAAAGGGCGTAGTTCCATGTCTACTTCTGTTGCCCATTCGGCATCGCTTATTTCTCTATCTAAGTCATCTTCAATTCGTTCTCTGATTCTTTCTAATTCAAGGAGATCAGCAATTTTTCTAGCTAATTCAATTTCTTCTTCTGCCCGTAGCAAACGGATGCGTCCAATTTCTTGGAGATAGATGCGAATAGAATCTTCTGTGTAAGGTTTTTTGCGACCTCTTTCTGATGTACGACGAGGTTTAGAGCCTAGATTACTAGCTAATTTAGCTATCTTAGCACTGTCATCTTCTCCTGTGCTTTCTAGATCGTCTTTGAGGCTTTTGGAATCGTCGTCAATTAATAATTCCCAATCACTTTGTGGTTTTACAATAGTTGCTACTACATCATTGGCTTCGGTCATGCTGTTTTCCTCTTGCTCCTTCAGTTAAAAAAAAATCACAATAAGACAATGAAACTTTGTTTTATTGTTTACATGAATCTGGATTCATTCCTTGTTATCACTAGTTAAGAACCTATTTATTAGGCTGAGTCAAGACTATATTAATTTGATAGTCAGTATTATTAACTAGATTTTTATGATTTTCCCTGATTTTAGCTTTGATCACTGGGAATTTGGTAAAGATTTCTAGGGGATTACTAGGACTTATTTATAAAGTTAGTAAAGAAATCTTTATCTTGCAATTTTTAATGCCCCTATCGCATTGTAAGCAATATAACCAAAAATGACATCAAGTATTTTTTTTTACATTTTGACTTCGATATAATTACGATGTCAAATAAGGCTAAAATCAGATGAAAAAGACTACTAACCTCACCAGTGTGATTGTCTTATTTACTCTCCTATTATCGAGCTGTCAGGCTGGTGAAAGCACTGCCAAACAAGAAACTATAGTCAGTAAAGGGAATCTGGTTTTAGTTGCCAATGGAGAAGATTTTGTGCGTCAAGGTTTTCTCACCAAAGATGGTTGGCAAATTGAGTTTGATCGCCTGGAGGTTTCAGTTTCCCAGGTAATTGCATATGAGGTAAATTCTGATTACCATCAGGATCTCAACAAAAATCTTCAATCTCAACCGCAAGTTTTAATTTTGGAGCAAGCCACAACCATTGATTTGGCGGCAGGAGATGATCAGGCAAAACCGATTGTGGTAATCAATACAGAAGCTCCAGAGGGATTTTATAATGCCCTATCCTGGAAAATGCAACCAGCAAAAGATGGTTTATTGCCAAATCAAACGATTGTTTTGCAGGGAAAAGCTGTTAAAAAACAAAGAAATGTAAATTTTCTCCTCGGATTTCATCTTCCTGTTACGTATTATTGCGGAGAGTTTGTGGGCGATTCTCGAAAAGGAATGCTGCAAGCAGGAAAGAGTGCCGAAGTAGAGCTCGAACCCTGCTGACTTTTAGTCAGCTAAGGAACGTCGAGCTAGAAATGACTTTTCATTTCGATCATATTTTTGGTGATGGAGAATTAAGTCCAGAAGAAAGTCTGAATCAAACAGCTTTGGGTTTTCAGCCGCTGGCAGATCTGGCTCAAGGAGACAATCTAGAGTTGGATTGGCAAGGCTTGCAAGAAAATTTATCTGTTGACGATTATCAACGATTAAAAAAAGCGATCAGGCAAAGCCTGGCACTTCGTGGTCTCGCAAAGCGAGGCGCTACGCGATCGCAGGATTAGGTCATGTGGGAGAAGGACATTGTTCAGTGGATATTGACGAGCGACCCCGATGCCCTAAAGGATACACCTTCGGATAAGTTTTACTCATCTAGGGAACGCGCGAGTTTGAACATTGAACACTTAGAGAAAATCTGGAGAAATTTGGGAGAAACTCTATTCTGGTAGATTGACGCTCTACAATTCTTCTAGAATCAGTGGTTGGTCAAACAAAATGAAACAGTCGAGTTTTTTGCTATTTTTGCTCTTAAATGGTGTTTTATTAGAACCAAGTTGGGCTCATGGTTCTCAAATTAAGTATTATCAAACTTCAGCGATCGCAATTCAAGCTAGTTTTGAGGATGGTACTCCGATGGCAAATGCCCAAGCTGTCGTCTATTCTCCTCAAGATCCGACAACTCCTTGGTTAACTGGGATGACTGATGAGGAGGGACAATTTACTTTTGTCCCAGATTCGAGTTTATCGGGTAATTGGGATGTCAAAATACGTCAGTCTGGACATGGGGACATCGTAAGTATTCCTGTGGTTGAAGGTCAAATTACTTCAAACCGCAAAGAACAATCAGCAACTTCAGCAACTTCGGCAACTTCGGCAACTAGAGAATCGCTGGAGATTTCGGCAACTGGAGCTGTTCCTTCTAACCAAGATTTTACTCCCTGGCAAAAATTGATGATGACACTTACCAGTGTTTGGGGATTTGTCGGTACGGCTTTCTTTTTTTCCCGCAACCAACACTCAAAGAATTCATAATTCATCATTCATAATCAATGCATATTCCTGACGGCTTTATTCCTCCTAGTGTCTGTATTACCGGTTATGCCATAGCTGGAGGTTTAACTTGGTATTCTCTCAAAAAAATCCAACAAGATCCTAATCCTCAAGCCAATATTCCTAAGGCTTCTTTGTTAACAGCAGCTTTTTTTGTAGTGTCTTCGATTCATATTCCCCTTCCTCCTACTAGTATTCATTTGATTCTCAATGGCGTGATGGGAATGCTTTTAGGTTACTATGCTTTTTTGGCAATTCCCATTGGTTTATTTTTCCAAGCCGTTATTTTCAATCATGGAGGCATGTCTACCTTAGGGGTAAATACGATTATTATGGGCGTTCCTGCGATCGCAGCTTATCATTTATTTCGTTGGCGAAGACGTGTGGCACTTCCAGACAAGATCAAAACTAAAATTTTTGCTTTTTTTAGCGGAACATTGGCATTAATGTTGTCGGCGACAATTTTTTCTGCGATCGCAATTTTAACCATTACACCCGAGCTGGATGCGACTCTTGAACAAAGAGCAATCTTTATTTCTTTAATTAGTTACGGAATTCAAGGATTAATTGAAGGCGCTTTTACCTTTATGCTAATCTCTTTCCTGGAGCAGGTTAAACCTGAATTACTGAAAATATAGTTCTTTGAACATTATTTTCTAATTGTTACTAATTGTAAACTAATGAAGTTAGCCATAGATCGTTATGCTCATCTAAAATCACCAATTCATCGTTGGTCACAAAAATATAAAATTGTTGGCTTACTAGGATTAATCTTTGCATTTTCCTTTATTCGTAGCCTGGTATTATTACCTATTATTATTGGGATTACAGTAATTATTTTTTGTTTATCGCGATTACCTCTATCTTATTTAATTTCTCGTTTACGTTATCCTGGTTATTTTATTTTAGCGGTGGTTTTTTTACTACCTTTTGTCGCAGGAGAGACCATAATCTGGCAGTGGGGCTGGTTAAGCTTAAGATTGGAAGGATGCCAGGAAACTTTATTGATTGTGGTACGATTTTTTTGTATTCTTACTATTAGTTTAGTTTTATTTGGGACTGCAACTATACTCAATAGTATTAAAGGTTTACGAGGCTTAGGACTACCTCAAGTGATTTTAGACATGACTCTTTTGACTTATCGTTATTTAGAGGAGTTAGGAGAAATGTTAAAAACAATGCAAAGGGCAATGAAGTTGAGAGGATTCGACACTCGTCTTTTCAATTGTCGTCAGCTAGAAATTTTGACTCACTTAGTCGGTAGTTTGATTGTTAGAAGTTACGAAAGATCTACAAGAATTTACCAGGCAATGATCTTAAGAGGTTATGGTTATAAAATCCCCCGGCAAAATTCGATTCAGAAACAACCGAAAAATCCCCCCAAAAGTTACGATATTTGGGCAACAGGGCTTGCTTTATCAACGGCAATTATATTATTGACCTGGGAAATTTTATTGTCAGTTTCAAGTTAGGAAATCAATGAGTGAGGTAAGAGGTAAAAGGTAAAAGATAAGAGGTAAAAACTCCCTGATGACTGTTGGCTTTTTCCGAATTTCTTCCTTGTTACTCCAAAATACCACTCATCTTGTAGGGATGAAAGTCCTGATTATCGGTTTTGTAGGAAAAGATTAATGAAAGAACTAACAAACAGTACGGGTTTATTTCAATTAAAAACTGTAGTTATATCAATTACTAATTTATGTTTTAAATATAGTCAAGAACGTTCCATCTTAACAGATATTAATCTACAAATTTTAGCAGGAGAAAAGATCGGGCTTATTGGTGCTAATGGAGCAGGAAAAACAACTTTATTCTTAGCAATTTGCGGAATTCTCAAATCTAGTTATGGCTCGGTTAAATTGTTTAATCGCTTAGTCAATTCAGGTGAATTTTATCCCGAAATCGGCTTAGTATTTCAAAATCCTGACGATCAATTATTTTGTCCTACAGTTAAAGATGATATTGCTTTTGGCCCTGAAAACATGGGATTATCGCCTGAAGAGATCGCAGAACGAGTTGATACAGCTCTCTCGCTTACTGGTGTATCCCATCTCAAAGATCGGGTTCCCCATCACCTCTCTGGTGGCGAAAAATGCATGGTCGCGATCGCATCTGTATTAGCTATGCAACCACAAATCATACTTTATGATGAACCTAGTGCTAATTTAGATCTCAAAGCAAGACGCCGCTTAATCAGATTTTTGAAAGCTTCTCCTGAAACTATCATTTTGTCTTCCCATGATTTAGAATTGGTTTTAGAAGTCTGCGATCGCGTTATTCTGCTTAATCAAGGGCGAGTTATGGCTGATGGGATTCCGCAACAAATCATGAGCGATCGGATTTTAATGGAGAGTAATAATTTAGAAGTACCCCATTCTTTGACTCACCATCATTAAGTATTAAATTGAACCAAAGTTAGGTTATTAAGTAATACAGATTTATATAGCCTTTCTCGTATTAGTGAGGTACACCTTGTCAAGATTAGGCTCTGGGCTCTGGGCTCTAGGCTCTAAGGATTTCAGCGTTTTTGACGCTTGCGCAGCTCTACCCGAAGGGTCTCGACCCTGCGGGGCGACCCCGATGAGTTTTACTCATCTAGGGAACGCGCCCCGAGAGGTTTCCTTATCCGAAGGAGTATCCTTTAGGGCGCCCCCCGAACGCGCGAGTTTGACTAAGTTTAGATTTGTACTTCATTAAACTGAGAATCGCTATATTAAGGGCGAAATGGCTTTGATAAGTTAAGACGACAAGATAATTGTCAACATGAAAAAGAAGAGACATTTACCAGCGATTCTTATACCAATTTGAATAAAAAATACCACAGATAAATGTAGGGGTTTGGCAATGCCAAACCCCTACCTAAATTGTATGTGTAGCAACCATTATTTAATTTGGTATTACTTCTATGCAGAGATTTCAAGATAGACCAATTCGCTGGCTCGGTGACAAGGAACTGGTATTTCAGGGCGCTTCAATTTCATAATTGAAAGCTCAAAATTAGGGTCTCATAACTTACCGTGAAAATCCGTGATCACACTAGATAATTCATGGCAGCATATATTCTTCAAAACCCGGAGGACATGATCGCGAAGCGAAAAGATAGTTAGTCATTTCGCCCTAAAAAGATTACTATTGTAATATCTAATATTTTTAGTAAGGATTTATAGATAAATTTCACAATAGACAAGATTAGCTTGGGGCTAAAAAGCGATCGCAATATAAGAAAACTATGCTGCTAGAAATTAACAGAATTGTAGTTCCGCCAGGGCAAACAGTAATGTTTGATGGTGTTAGCTGGCAAGAATTTGAGGCTATCTTAGAAGATTTAGGAGAAAGTCGCAATTCTCGGATCGCTTATGATCAAGGAAAACTAGAAATAACGACACCTTTACCAGAAAATATAGTTAATAAGGTTTATCTCAGTAATTTTGTAGAAATTTTGCTAGAAGAACTAAATATTAAATTTTGTTCTTTGGGTTCTACTACCTTTACAAATAAGTTGATCTTAAGGGGAATTGAACCCGATAGTTGTTTTTATATCCAAAATAAAGCTGTAGTCAGAGGGAAGAATCAATTGGATTTAACAGTAGATCCTCCACCAGATTTAGCCTTTGAAATAAATATCACTAATGGTACTCATTTAGAGATTTATCAATCTTTAGAGATTCCAGAATTATGGAGATACGAAAGGGGCAAACTACAAATTTTGTTATTAGTAGATGGAAATTATATTGAGTCTGAATCTAGTGCTAATTTTCCGAATTTTCCTTTGCTGGAAGTCATCCCTCAATATTTAACACAGTGTCGAACTGAAGGTAGAAATGAAGGAATAACAGCCTTTCGCAGTTGGGTAAGACAACAATTATGAGTTCTTGAGCAAAAATTTCAAAATGCGACTCGAAGAGATTTGCTGATGCTTTATAAAACTATTTTAGAGAAATTATCAAATTGTAATACCAAAAACCAAAAAAATGGATAATCATCAATTACTAATTATCCATTATCCATTGTAAAAAAGATTTTTATGATAATTTTTAAGCCTTTGTTGGCTTTAAATAGGACTGATATCTCGGAGACAAACCGTATCTAATGGTTCCAGGTCCATGACCTTCATCGGTTATTTGGAGGAAGTCTAATAGACGAAGAGTTTCTAATCGGTAGAATGTCCCTGGATCTCCTTTGGGTTTCTTCTGGAAATTGGTGACATCTTCCTCAGCTATATCTGGTATATCTGAGTTTTGAGCAATTTTCCGCTTGATGAACTCTAGAACAGATTTCTGATCTGGATATAGTTTGAGTTGAGCGAGTTTGTCTCTAAATTCCCGTTCTAGTTTACTTACTTCTTCGTATGTACAACCTCAAATGTTCATTCACCTGGAGGAAGGTTAGGGCAGGTTAATTCGTAAGTAATATCATCCCCCATGAACTGTTGCCATTCCTGCCTAGTGAGATTGCGTAACACCTTCTGGCAAACCATGTCAGCTAAATCTTTTGTTTTCGCAATCCAAAGGCGAATAGTGTTGTCATAACTACCCGAAACCAAATACTTCCCCTCTAGAGTAAAGGCGACAGACGAGACACTTTGATTGTGATCTTCCAGGACAATGGGAGCTTCATCGATTCTGCCTGCTTTCCAATTAATCTGGTCGATCTGCCAGAGTCGGATGGTGCGATCAAAACTACCAGAAGCCAGTACTTTACCATCTGGACTGAATACCACTGAATTCACCCAGGCACTATGCCCCTTCAAAGTAACATGAACTGGATTCTTTGAGTCGAGGTTTTTCCATAATCGCACAGTCCAGTCATCACTGGCTGAAGCCAGATACTGACCATTTGGGCTGAAGGCAATTGACCAAACTCTAGCGTTATGATCTTTCAGAACAATGGGCTCGACAAAGGTATTTTTTGGAGATTCAGAACTAGATTTTTCATAAACCGACTCCCACGACAACCCTTCGTTTCTAGGCAAATCCAATAGTTTGATTGTTTTGTCATCGCTTCCAGAAGCCAGCATCTGTCCATCTTGACTGAAGGCTACTAATGTAACGCTGTTTTCATGTTTCCACAGGATTTTGCTAGTAGGTTTAGGATGCTGTAGATCCCATAACCTTACAGTGGCATCCTTTTTCCAACTACCGGAAACTAACCACCTCCCATCTGGACTAAAGGCAACCGAACTAACGCCGTCTTGATGTCCTTTTAATTGCTTGGGTTGTTTATCAGAAGGCTGTTGTAAATCCCACAGACGCACTATGTTGTCGTCACTGCCTGCTGCTAATAATTGAACTTGGCGATCGCTGCTGATAAACAACGCCACTCCGAAAACTTTGCCGCAACCTTTAAAGGTTTTTGGTTCAGCATCAGGTTGGTTGAGATTCCACACCCGCACTGTCCCATCTTCACTCCCCGAAGCCAGCAGATGATCGTGATGATATTCGGGGCTGATAGCGATCGCTCGCACCGTTTTTCTATGTCTTGGCAGAATCTTGGGCTTGGCAATAGGGGGATTCAAGTCCCAAAGCCGCACTGTATTATCCCAACCACATGAAGCCAGGTACTGATTGTCTGGACTGAATGCTACCGAGGTGATGTTAAATGTGTGTCCTCTCAGAATCTGGGGTGCTTCTTCAAGTTTATCGGTCTTCCAAAGCCGAATCGTTTGGTCATTACTTGCAGAGGCTAACATTTTGCCATCAAAGCTGAAGGCAACGCTTCGGACTTTCGCTTTTGTTGTTTGTTTGGGGTCTTGAAGAATATCAGGCTGTTCCTGAGGTTGGTTCATATCCCAAAGTAGAATAGTGTAGTCATCACTGGCAGAGACTAGTATCTTGCCATCAGGACTAAAGGCAACAGAACGAATCTTATTATCATGCTTACGACGAACAATGGGTTCCTTATTTGGTGTTTGAGCTGGTTCTTGCACATTCCAAAGCCAAATAGCTGCGTTTTCACAGCCGACTGCTAGGGTAGAATTATTGGGACTAAAAGTGAGGGAACGAACTGCTACCATCTGTCCTTTTGAATCATAACTCTTTAAAATAATGGGGCGTTGCTCAGAATGCTGCCAATTCTTCCATAACTTAACGGTTCCATCTTTACTGCCAGATGCCAGAAGACTCCCATCCGGACTAAAAGCAACAGATGTCACGTCGTTCTGATGATTGCCGATTTTTTTAGAGTCAAGCTTTTTCTGACGCAAATCCCATAACCTGACGGTTTGATCGCGACTTCCAGAAACCAACCACTCTCCATCTGGACTAAAGGCGATCGCATTGATTCCTATCTCGTTGGTTCCTTCCTTGTTGATTCCTTTCTCATGAACAGCGAGTGGCTTGCATTCAGAATAGTGCTTTTCTTGATTCCAGAGATAAATGTTGCCATCCCAACTACCCGCAGCTAATTTCTTACCATCCGGGCTAAAGGCGATCGAAGAAAATGCAAACTCATGATGTTTCAATATATTGCTGAAATAAGGCGCACTCAGAGCTTGTCGCAGCGCATCATCTACCTGATTTAAAACATGAAGTTGATCTTGCTGATTAAAATGATAAGCTTGACAGGCTAGTAAAGCTGCTGGTTCATCTTGCCTACGTCGCTGTTGTCGTAATGATTGTGCTGCAAGACCTTGCTTGATAGAACGTATACGTAGCTGTTTTTCTTGTTCACGCTCTTGTTCGCGCTGCTTCCTAGCCAAATAGCGTCTGCGCCAGTCTAGAATTGGCTGGGCGAGAACATCATGAAAAATTTCAAACCGTTTCCCCTCTGCTTGTTTATTCGCTAGGGGAGCAACAGGACGAACAATACGTTGTTCTCCACTAGCCAGATTCTCTAGTAAGATGGTAAGTTCAGATTTTGTGCCTTCCAACTCTCCTCCGTACTCGTCCACATAAATCTTAGCGAGATCGTAAAGCGAATAAGCATACTTAGTTTCCGATGGGGTGACTAGGTATTGAAAGATATTGGATAGGATATCTTTTTTATGGTCGGAAAGTTGCTCTAATGCAGTGTCTAAGTGTTCCCGAGAAATTCTCTTAACGGCACTCTTAATCTTTTTATTCTGATTAGCTCTAAATCTCCGATCTGCAAAATTCATTAATAACTCTAAATCTAAGCAACGAGAAGTTGGATCCATCTCCTCCCAAAGGCGGGTCATCACCAGTTGTAAGTAGGGAGCTTCAATTTCTATGTTGGGATCTTTAGTACCAGCACGCCCATTTTTAGTAGTTACCAATTGACTAACCCCTTCCAAGACAGATTTAATTAACTCTGGTTTAATCTCAACTGATTTATTTGACTGAACCTGCTTATTATATGTCTTGATTGGTTCCGCGATTGCCTGATATGCAGATTTCCTATCGAGGTGTTTAATCTCTAAAGTATGCTCGAACAAATCTGGGATATCTCTCCTAAAGCGATCTGATTGAGCAAATGAATCATCTCGGATCGAGATCAGAAAGTTAACTGGCAGATCTGAATTTACAGCGCGAGCAAACTCAACGGCAAACTTTTCCTGTTTTTTCTGTCTATCTTCTAGCGAATGATATAGAAAATATTCTTCAAACTGATCGAGAATAATGAACAACTGCCCATTTTTCTCTTCTCCTCCCAGAGCCTCTGTCCAAGTTTTCAACGTGTCAAAAAAAGATAATCCTGGCTCAGGAGATTCAATATTCCAGCCACTACGAGAAATCGTTGCTTCAATTTGCTGCATCAAACCCGTCAAAGGATTATCCTGCCAGTCAAAGCTTTCCTCCAGGGTATAATCTAAACTTGCTGTAATCTTTCGTATAAGTTCATTTTTTGTTTGGCGATTAATTGATTGAGTGCTAAACGCTTGCTCTAACTGCTGAACCAGCTTTTGATCGGGTAAAAATTCATTCTTCCCCTTGTCAATGATCTTTTCCTCGTTCCTATCGAAAATACGAACGTGATAGAAATTATCAATTTTCGCTACAATCACTAAGCTCTTTCCTTCTTGAGGGAGGTTATCGGCACTGTCGAGGGGTATCAGATTTAGGTCATACTCTCCCAACGGGAAAACGACTACTGCCAGTTTTGGCACACCAAAATCAGCAATATTCTCCCTAGCTTTCTCATTTAAGATATGGGTGACACCCGCCCGCAAAAGCGAACTTTTTCCCACACCACTCTTGCCGTACAAAATAGTTAGAGACCATGCCAACAAGCTATTAACCACTTTCTGAATATCGTTTTTCCTACCAAAAAAGATACTATGATCATCTTCATCGTAGGGATTTAAGCCCTTATACGGAGCATCATCAAGTTCATTCATTTCAACCACTTGGGAGCGTTCAAAGATTGAACTTGTCTCTTTGATGTCTTCCAACGTATCTATATTATGGTCAGAATTTCGTGCAACATTAATGCTCTGTGTCATTTTATTCCCTCCTCAAGTATCGGAATTTGTGCGTCAATTACTTCTTTCAATTCAGTCACAAAGTCATCCAAAGAGGTTGGTATTTCTATAAGCTTAACATTGCGACTTTTCCAAATTTCCTTTTCTAAATAACCTGGCTGGGCTTGATGGAGCAAACATGACTTATTCCGCATATTATTCGGCGATGACCACAAACAATGCACGATGCGATCTAAATCTGTGTCTCTGGGACTATAGCCCATGAATAAAATACTGTTCTGGTGAAGGATACTCATCAGACTAGTGGGAAGATTTCGAGCCAGATTATCGAGCATCAAAGTAAGTTGTTCATCAATGGCTACGAACTTGGTTTTTTGCTTTTTATCGCAAGTACCAAATAGTTTCAGAATGATTGGACGAGGTTGAACTGCATCACCCCAAGGAGAACAGAGGGGTAGCTTATAGTCCAGCTTATCAATTGTCCGCACATCTCCTACATAAGGCTTATGTTTGAACTTCCCTCTGTCCTCTCCATCTGCCACATAAAATACTACATCAAATGGTTGTTGAACTTTTATGAATGCTTGCTCTAACATGTCGTCGTAATTGGTGGTTACGATTAGTTGGTAGGGCAAACCTGGACTACTTTTGGGTCTACCTTTGATAAGCATGAGATGGGGCAGAGTTGCCAGAAACTGATGCAAGGCTTGTGATTTCTTGCATTCAATCTTTGGCAGAATATCGTACAGTTTGCTGTACAGACTTGCTACACTATTTTTCCGAATGTGGTAACCAGAGAAAGATCGCAGATCAATCTTGGAGACTGCTAACTCTTGCTCAGTGCGAAGCGAACAGTATGCTGCTGTCTCAATATTTTCTCTTACTGGGCATTCTTCTGGGCGATCCATGAGCCAGTAGGGACATACTGAGCAAGGGATACCAATGATTTTCTTTATTAATTTCTGCCTCTTGAGGCTCTCAATAAATCCCTCCTGGTTATTCGTAGTATCTTTCTCAATCTCATTTGGTAACTGATCATCAGGGAATAACTCTTGCTCAACAACTTTAGCAAACTGAGATGCCAGAGCTATATAAAAATCTGGATTGACACCTGAGCCTAAAAAGGGAACCAGGCTACCAGTTTTCAATGCATTAATAATTAACCTGTAACGGGTATCTGGGGGGTCTAGAGGAGGATCTGGTTCTGGAGGAGGATATAGTACATCCTTTGCCCTCAGTGCTGCAAGTACATGAGGCTTAGTCAACACATGTTTGGCTAATGAAACTGCTGCATAGGCAGCAAATGGCTGGGCGCGATCATTTTTATGCCCATCTGCCCAGTCACAAATTCCTTTGATGAGAATTACTTCAACATGCTCCCTTTCTGCTGCTTCATAAGCACCAGCACCTTCCATCTCTCCACCTAGTGGTTCCCTATTTTGAAATTTTTTAGTTAGCTGATCACGAAACTTTTGATTGGCTATAAGCTTAGGTCCTGATAGTAGAAGTCCTTGATGTACTTTTACGATTCTTCTGTTGCAGTGTAATTTCCAATCATAGCGCCGAGACCTGAAACGTTCTGAAAGGATTAAACCACATTTTGTTTCCTCACCTCTGAAAATTAACTGTGGTTCTCCTACTCTTTGCAGTGCATAGTTAAAGACTGATTCTGCAATGATTACATCGCCTAAGTGTTGCTTTTGCTTTCTTCGATTAAGCCCAAAAGCAATACCAATTAGAAGGATGGCTTTGGGCTTAAGTTCAGTAATTGCATCTTGAAGAGTTGCTCTTGCACCAGCCCGTCCGTCACTACCCATTGTCGATTCAACTTGAGCAGCCCGATATCTTCCAAATTGACCAAATCGATAAGTATTGCGGCTGATAGAACCTATAAGAATTGCTTCCTGACCAGGCCAGGGATTCATCTCAGACAAAACTGCCTTTCGCTCTATATCCGTTACGGTCATAAGTAGAAGATCGACATATGGTGCTTTTGCTTTTAACTCATCAGCTCCCACATCTCTAAAAAGTGTTTTTTGAGATAAGTCAACATCTGGCATAGCCTCATATAGACATTCTTGATCTTCCATGATCTTGATTAGTTTGGAGCCTCCATGTGAAGTAATTTCTCGATCAAGTAGACTCTTTTCCACATGTTCTAAAACAAGCTTACGATCTGCTCCAGTCCAAGTGAACGTCCATCTACCTCTAGATACTATCGGCTCTGAAATTTCACCTCTAAAAGTAGTTTTCCAGGAATTTCGCAAATTATCCCAGTCAAAATTCTTGTTTTTGCTACTAACTTTGATTACAACGCTCAATTCACTCGCCATTTTATTTTCTCCTTGACAGAAATATCCCGTAGTTTGATTTCAACATTATGAAAACCTTATCTAGATGTAGCGTCTGAATTATCTTTCAAATCATTAGTCCGAAAATCCAACAGCTACCTATCGCACCTTTGCTAGATCAGCGTAAATAAAGATCTCCACTCCCAAAATTATCAAGAGCACAAGCTCTATCCAGCCCAGAATTTGAGCCGGCCAATGTATCTGCGACTCCAGATTCCAAAAGGCTACCAAAGCCACAATCCCCGACACCACAAATGCAATCTCGTCAACAATCAATTGCTCGATCTTGCGCCGTCTGCGATGTTTATCAATCCTGTGAGCTATTTCCCAACCAAAAATCGATTCAACTTCAACACCTTCATCTGCTTTACCCCTTAGATCACTGACTTTTTCAACCAACGTGTAGCGAATGTATCGACCAATCGCCGAAATCTTCTGGTCATTCACCACATAAGTCCAACCCAGCACTAGACTCACCCAGGGAAGAACTAGGAGAGCATAGGGATTTGCCTTTTCGCCCAAGGCAAAAGATAAAATAGTTCCGAATAAAGCCAGTGTCACATATAGCAAATTGTCACGAAAACCAATCCGCCGTGCCTGCTCATCCTTGAGCTTGGTGTACTCCTGAAGATAAAGCCCGAACATTTTTTGTTGTTCATCACTCATGACGATTTCCTCAAGAAATGACGCCAAGATGAAATATATTAAGTCACATTTATTTATAGAAAATACAGACTTAAAATACTCTCTACCTAAATAATAGATAATTTTGTTTCAGGATAATTATTATGAGTGTAATTAGTAACAATAGTTAACCATTACTTAACTATTACTTAACTCTCGTTAGCTTGAGAAATTCTTCTTGAATACATATGATTTATATTTGAAATAATTATGTATAGATTTTAGCGATCACATTCTCAAAAATTTCAAAGTCCTAAGAATCTTATTTTTCTTAATAATTTTCCATAGAATTAAGAAATTTGACTCTTAGAAATACCATTAACTAAACGACACTAATTAATATTTATTGAAGTTTATTTTCTATTGTCGCTCTATTATACTTATTATCTACAAAGTTGTTTTTCAGTTTCTTCGAGAAGTGCGATCGCACTTTCTCTCATCTCAACACGCGATCGTACTTCGTCTAATTCCAAAAAGGTGATCATATTCAGACTAGATCGAGGAAAATAGACTTATCAGACGTTTACTCAAATCATATTATTATGGAAGTCACTCTGAATCAGCATATTGAAATTACGCCGGGAGTCAGAGGTGGAAAACCTCGAATTGCTGGCACTCGAATGACGGTTGCTGATATTGCCATCTTATATTTACAGATGGGACAATCTCTGGATCTGATTGCCGGGAAATATCATCTTCCTTTAGCCTCAGTCTATGCAGCGATGGCATACTACTACGATCATCGTAATGAAATAGAGCAGAGTATTCAAGCAGATGAAGCGTTTGCTGACTCGTTACAGAGCCATTATCCCTCCCGATTGCAGGCAAAGCTAAAGGAGTTACGCGGTGAGTGAGCGTATTCGCTTTCATTTGGATGAAAATGTTGACCCAGATGTGGCGTTGGCTTTGCGCCGTCAGGAGATTGATGTAACGACAACTCGCGAAATGGGGCTACTTGGGCAACCAGATGAGATTCAGTTAGCGTTTGCCTGTGAGCATGGACGAGTGATTGTCACCCATGACACAGATTTTTTGAGGCTGGCGAGTCAAGCCACCTACCCCTATCCCTTTCCTACAGGAAGGGGAACGATATAGTCTCTCCTTTCAGGAGAGATTTAGAGAGGTTCGGCGCGGGGTCGCTCGTCAAACTTCCGACCATTGGGGAGTTGCTTTTTGTAAGAAAAATGCCCGATCTCTCGGCGAAATCATTCGCAGTTTGGTGTTAATTTATCAAGTAAGTGTTTACACCAGACGAAATGCAAGGCTGGATTGAGTATTTGTAGAATTGAGATCGCATTTCCTCTAGTCCAAAAAAGCGATCATCTTCTTTTGGTAACTTTATCTGTTAAGTTGGCGTAAATATTTTCACTTCTCTGGCAATTTTTTCTACAAGTTCATCCTCAGCAAGATCTAAGTCATAATCCATCTGTAGTCAGAGCCAGAATTGTGGCGACATATTAAAATATCGTGCCAATCTCAAGGCTGTATCCACTGTAATGCGGCGCTTACCGAGAACAATTTCATTAATGCGCCTTGCTGGTACGCAAATATCGAGCGCTAGTCTATTCTGACTTAGTCCCATTGGCTTGAGGAATTCTTCTAGCAGTACTTCCCCAGGATGAATTGGTGCAAGTTTATCCTTTACCATGTTTTCCTATTCTCAGTGATAATCAACAATTTCAACATTGTAGGCATCGCTATTTTGCCAAATAAAGCAGATTCGCCACTGTTTGTTAATACGGATACTATATTGATCTTGGCGATCGCCTATTCATTTGGTATATTTTCTAAAAAGCGATCAGTTTCCTTGTCATGATACTTACTCTCCTGCCAATTTAATAACCTTATTGACAATTTGATCGGTGAGCCACATGCCTTGATTCCTAAGTTCTCTAATTACAGTTGCTATTGATTTCAAATATCCTGCTTGTTTAGCTTTGATTAAAACCCCTAGCGTTCCTGTATATTTTAAGTTGTAAAGATCTGCAATACGTCTTGCCAGTTGATCATCAATAACCAAAAGACTGTTGTTATTTTCTATACCTAAAGCAATAACTTCGGCTTCACCTTTTCCTAAATCGATAACTGTAGGCAAAACTGCAACCGAGGAAACCGAGCAAATTTTAATCCAGGCGATTTCATCAATTTTCGGGATATCAATACCCTGGTTTTTTCCGACGTTTAACTCTTCCTGTACTGCATTAGGTACATAAATATTCTGATAAAGTTTTTGCAATAGTTCTAAACAACCAACTTGATGCAGATAGAGCAAAGGTGATGTATTAACAATAATTAATTGCTTAGGCATTTTGGACATCTTGCTCTAATTCTTGCTCGGATAGTGAAAAAGGAGAAACTTGATAATTTCCTAAAGAATTAAGAAATTGAACCCTTGACATACCTGCAAGTTGAGCTGCACGTCCCGATGAAAGTTTCCCCAATTCAAAAAGTTTAACCGCAGCAACTATTTGGATTTGTTGAGAAATAGTTTCAGGTGTTTCTTTGAGGCTGATTAATACTTCTTCAGGAACTTCTAGTTGAATGGTGCTCATTGGTACTGATGAGAATTTATTTTCTATTATCGCTCTATTTTGCTCATTATCTACAAAGTCGTTTTTCCGCTTCTTCGAGAAATGCGCCCCGCTTGCGGATCTCGAAGAGATCGCTTGTAACCTAGTTATAGTAGAAAAATATCTATTAAATAAAATAGCCCTAATTAATATTAAAACCAGGCATGACGCGATCGCGTAAAATTTATCTTTTTACTAACATTTAAGCGATCAATCACAAGAAACTCACATTCTTGTTATCTAATATATGTAGTAATGTTGCTTGAATAGAGAATACTGACAAAAAAACTGGATTAAAAAATTTATTCTCTTGTGTGTGCTGACAGAAAAAACATAACCCACTAGTCAACACTAATAGATCTCTTAGATAAGTATTATCAACTTTGGTGAGGAGTGAAATGAAGTTGAGAGAGTAGAGAGATGGGGAAAATAGAGAAAGTGTGAGAAGTAAAAACAGTATCCCCCCTCTACTCTAGCTCCTAAACTATTAAGTTATTTTCTTAAAAAGTCTACTCTATACGTAAATTTGGAGGATGAAAAATAATGTCTCACCCGATCGCTAAAATTCCTTGGATTACAGACAAAAAAAACTGGCTAATCGCTAGTACTCTAACTTTGAGTTTCTTAATTCCCAGCACCTTTGCTGCCGTCAATGCCTTTGAAGTTGGTGAAAACAAGACTGTCTTTTTAGCTGCTCCTCGATTAATCCGCACTGCGGCAACTAGCTTATCTCCCAATGGCCCTTCGACCTACCACTTTACAATTGAAGTCCCAGAAAATGCAGACGAAGCTCTTGAAGCCGTAACCATTTCCCAAAAAGATAATCCAGTTCATATAAATTTCGCTCTCGACAAGAGCAGTGCTTTTATCGGTGATAGTTTTGCCGGAGGTACCGATTTAGAACTAGCCGATATTGGTGGCGATCTCTCTGTTAATCCCAATGATGTTACTTTTGTCTTTGATGAACCTGTACAACCAGGAGAAACAGTAACAATAAGACTTAAAGCCAAAAAAAATCCCTCTAGAGGTAGCATTTTCCTCTTTGGTGTAACTGCCTTTCCAGAAGGAGAAAATAGTGATGGATTGTATATAGGCTCTGGACGTTTACATTTTTATAGCTACTAAGCTTCCGTTACCTCAATAGTATTGTCAAAAACTTTTCAGGGATTCCATTGGTTTTTAGACATAAAATAACATTACGCGATCGCCAATTTAAAACAGCGATCGCGCTAATTGATTTAAGAGCAGATTCCCACAAAGAAATAAAATAACCAAGGTCAAGAAGTTGTATCCTGAGATCGTACTCATATTCGCTTTAAGAGTAGTACGCCATGACAGAAAACAAGGCAAAGACCAACAAACAATCTAAAACAAAAGAGAAGATGCTATTTGTTTTAGAGGTCTTTATTATTGATGGCCCTATGACAGAGAAGTTTATTGAACAGAATCCAGTTGTTTCTCGAACAATAGAAATTCGCTCCGATCAAACATTAGCCAATCTTCATGCTGCTATTTTTAAAGCCTTTGAGCGCGAAGAAGAACATATGTATGAGTTTCAGATTGGAGGCAAAGGCCCCCACGATCCGCAAGCTAAACGTTATGGATTATCTACACCATTACAAGATCAACTTGAAGAGGATCAATATACCGGCAATGTGGCGCAGACCAAAATTGGTTCGTTGAATTTGAAAATAGATCAGAATTTTGGTTACTGGTTTGATTTTGGTGATGATTGGTGGCATCAAATCGATGTGATGGATATCAAGAAGGCAACCCCCAGAAAGCGTTATCCCAAAGTGACAGACAAGATGGGCGTCAGTCCCCCTCAATATATTGATTGGGATGAAGAGGAATAAGCTAGGAAAATTACTAAAATTTTCCTAAGCGATGACAAAGTTACAAAATGTTGCCTAATTTTGCAAAAATACTGATCTAGTTAATTTAATGATATTAAGCGAGTAAGTATCTTAGAGCTGATTCGTAAAGTAAATCTTAAGAAGCCTGAAAGCCTTACTATGATTATTTTCCAGACATCGAATAGACAAAAATAATTCATTTTGCCTAAGCCTTATTTTATTCTGTCTGTAGAACCATTTACTGACACTATTCTATAAAACTTACAGTAAGCGAAGAATAAAAGGATAGCGAAAGGGTTTATCAATATTTTTGAGGCAGTAAATAATTGCCCAAACCGACAAAATACAGGTATAGATAAACCAAAGAGGAAATAGAATCAAGCCCAATATGCCTAATGTTATGGAAGATAAAGCCCCAATAATAATTCCTACCAACCAAACATTAAAATGAAAATTAATTGCTTCTTTAGCGTTTGCTTGAATCACTGAATTATCAGAAATTATTAAAATTGCAATAGGAATTCCCACTGCGATAACTGTAGCACTGATAAAAATAGAACCGTGAGCAACTGCAGAGAGTAACTTTATTCTGTCTGAAGAGTTGTCTGACATTTTTTCTCCTCTGGACTAGTAATACAAAATAATCTTATCTTTTCTGACAAAATTGATTACAGATTTTTTTATAGCACTACGTAATTTGGTTAAGACATTAGTAAACGCCCAAGCCTGTGATTAGTAAACTTTTGACTTCCCCTCCTCGGAGGGGTTAGGGGTGGGTGACTTTTAATATGCGGAGCGGTATCCTTTAGGACTTTCGCGTAGCGCTATATTTTCTAAAATCCACCATCTAACACTTATCAATACTAAAGAATACGATAAGAAAGCATCGAAATCGTAATTCCCAAGACTAAACCCACCACTACTTGAAAGGGAGTGTGCCCGAGTAACTCTTTGAGTTTTTCTTCATTAAGATTATGCTCATCTTGAAATAATTCATCGGTGATCTGATTGAGAATTTTCGCTTGTTTTCCCGCAGCCTGACGCACTCCTGCTGCATCATACATTACTATAACAGCAAAGAGACAAGCGATCGCAAATTCAGGAGATGACCAACCCATAGTTTGGCCAATTCCTGTCGCCAAAGCACCTACTAATGCAGAATGGGCGCTTGGCATACCCCCAGTACTAACTAGGTTGCGAAAGTTAACAGTGCGGTCTTTGATTAATTCAATAATGACTTTCAATCCTTGAGCCGTAAAGCAAGCAAGAAGTGCAACCACTAAAATTTGATTGTGGAATATTTCTGAAACCCCTTCCATAGTTTTTTAAGTTGTGAGTAATATAACGAAAGTCTTTATTGCTAAATCATCAGCACAGTTATTGTACCTAATTAAGAATTAATTAATTTATTCAGTTAAAAATTTAATGGTTACGAGTTACAATAAATTTTGCGATCGCTCTTAAAGGTTCCGCTGCTTCACCATAGGATTCTAACTGCTCCATAGCTTCGTCAATTAGTTTTTCAGCTTCAGCTTGAGATTTTTCTAGACCCCATAAACTAGGATAGGTAGCTTTTTGCGCTGCTAAATCTTTGCCAGCGGTTTTGCCTAATTGTTCGTCTGTAGCCGTAATATCCAAAATATCATCCACAATTTGGAATGCTAAACCAATATTCTGAGCATATTTAGACAATTTAGCGATTTCTTCAGCAGAAGCCCCCGCAATTATCGCGCCAGTAACTACAGAAGTTTCTAGTAACGCTCCTGTTTTATGGGTATGGATAAAACTTAAAGTTTCAGTAGTAATATCAGTTTTTCCCTCTGATTCTAAATCTAATACTTGACCACCAACTAATCCTTCGGCACCTACGGTATTACCCAAACGAGCAACTACCTTAATAATACGTTCTGGGGGGACATCTTTAGTTTGATTAGCAACATGTTCAAAAGCATATGCTAGTAGTCCGTCTCCAGCTAAAATAGCGACATCTTCACCATATACTTTGTGATTAGTTAATTTTCCTCGACGATAATCATCATTATCCATTGCTGGTAAATCGTCATGGATGAGAGACATAGTATGAATCATTTCCAAAGCACAAGCAGTAGGCATTGCCATTTCGGTATTACCGCCTGTTAATCGACAAGTTGCTAAACAAAGTATGGGACGAAGACGTTTTCCCCCTGCTAATAAGGAATAGCGCATGGATTCGTAGATTTTTTTGGGTATTCCTATGGCAAGAGATTGATCTAAGGCAGTTTCTACTAAGGTTTTTTGCTCTTTTAAATAGCTATTAAGCTCGAATGCAGAGGGTTTTTCTAATTGCGTAGTCGCTTTTTGGTCTGTCTTTCCCATTATAAAAATGTCATAAACTAATCCTGATCTAATTATCCCCTCTTAGGGTCAACTAAGAAAAGAGGAACGGAGAAGCGGCACAACTTTTTTACTTACTAAGTAGTTAATAAACTTGTACCAAGAATCGGTTTTCAATAGATTTGCAATTCTGTTCTTGAGAGAATCTACATTAAGCAAATGGAGGTAAATATTGATGATTTTGATAGTAACTTTATCCTTATCCTTGTTAATCTGGTTATTTTTGTTGTTATTTTGGGGTCAATTTTGGCGTAATAAGACAAATTTAGATCTTTGCTATCCATTAACTTCTAACAAGCAAGATCGCTCTGGTGATGAATATCCTAATATTTGGGTAGTTATGCCTGTAAGAAATGAAGCGGAAGTAATATCAGATAGTCTGAGTTCCCTATTACAGCAGGATTATCGAGGAGAATTTAATATTGTTTTAGTCGATGATCAGAGTACAGATCAAACTACTACTATTGCTAAAGCAATTGCTCAAAAACTAAATTGTCAAGCAAAATTACATCTAGTTATTGGAGAGTCTTTACCTGCTGGCTGGAAGGGTAAAATATGGGCGATCGCTCAAGGTATTGATTATATATCTACTCAAAATATCAAACCTGACTATTTACTGTTAACCGATGGTGATATCCAGCATGATCAGCATAATCTACAAAAATTAGTTGATTTTGCTCAAATTCAACAATTAGATCTCGTCTCACTGATGGTTTTGCTGAGATGCCAATCTTTTTGGGAAAAATTACTAATTCCTGCTTTTGTGTTTTTCTTTGAGAAACTTTACCCCTTTGACTGGGTTAATAATCCTCAGAAATCGATCGCTGCAGCCGCAGGAGGTTGTATTCTGATTCGTTACCAAACCCTAAAAGCTGTCGGCGGAATCGCTGTAATTCGAGATGCCTTAATCGATGATTGTAGTTTAGCTCAAAAAGTTAAAGCCCAAAACTACAAGATTTGGTTGGGATTAACTTCCAGTAATTTTAGTTTACGTCCCTATGAAAATCTGAAAAGTATTTGGAATATGGTAGCTCGTAACGCTTATACTCAACTAAATTATTCTGTTTGGTTATTAGGTATTGCAGTGATCGGAATGATTATCTTATATTTGAGTTCGCCGATCGCTCTATTTGTAGGAATATTTCAGCACAATATGGCGATCGCACTTTTCGGAATGATTATTTGGCTCCTAATGGCGATCGCCTATTTTCCTACGATCCAGCTTTATCGACTTTCTCCTTGGTGGAGTCTGAGTCTTCCCGCGATCGCATTTTTATATACATTCATGACTATTGATTCTGCCAGAAAACATTGGTTAGGGGAAGGGGAAGTTTGGAAAGGGAGAATTTACCAACAATTAACTGAAAAACAAAACTAAAAATCTAGGTAAAACTATTGACGAATTTTTTGTTCTCTAATACCTAAAACCTAGTAACCCTAGATAATTTTTGGTACAGCTATTTATCTGCTCTATATATTGTTAGTTCTTAAGATTATAGGGGAATTATATTTGTATAATCTTATTTTCTCACAACTAAGATATTGGAGCATATTTTTATGGATTTTATTAGTCGTGTTAAGATATTTGCAGATCAAGCTAAAGCAACAGTTTCCCAAAAATCAGAAAAAATAAAGACTGAAGAGGCAACAAAAAACTTATTAATCATACCTTTTCTTCAGCGAGTATTGGGATATAATGCATTTGATAACGATGATTTTGTCCCTTAATATAAGGTAAATGTAGAAACCACTAATAATTTAAAATTAAATTATGCAATATTACAAAGTGGCAAACCAGTAATTTTAGTTAAGTGTAAATGCTATGGCAAAGATTTAGAATACAATCAAGAAGAGCGTCAGTTATTTCATTCCTTTATGGCAACTAATGCTCGAATTGAAATTATAACTAATGGAATAATTTATAAGTTTTATGCTGATTTAGACAAAAAAAATAAAATGGATGAAATTCCATTTTTAGAATTAGATTTACTCAATTTAAATAAATTGGCAATTAAAGAAGTATCGAAATTAACTAAATCTGAATTTGATATTAACGCAGTTCTGAAATCTGCTGTGGAACTGAAGTATATAGCAGGAATAAAAGCTTTACTTAAAAAGCAGATGCAATCACCTAATGAAGAGTTTGCTGAATATTTCTTCAAAGAACTATGCCCAAAAAATGTTTACAAAGGGAATTTTAAGGAAGATTTTTTAGAATATACTTTTAAAGGAATCAAAGAATTTGTCACTGAAGAGATGAACAATCTTTCAGGAGACTTGGTAAATTTTTCAGGGGAGCGGCTTTCCATGGCTCCAGATCATGAGCAGTTAAGCAGAGAATTTACTCAAGATGAACGTCAAGGATATTACATGCTTAAAGTAATCCTGAGTTCTGTCGTAGCATCTTCCAGACTTACTTCTCATAAAGATCAAGTAGGAAACTGCAATATTCTGTTAGATAGTAATCTTAGGAGACCGATAGTTGGTTTTGATTTCAATAATCCCCAACATAAAAAACTAGAAATATTTTCCCTAGATAGTCAGGGAGATCAAGTTGCCGAAAGAGTCTCTATCAATAACCTCAACAAAATCTATAGCTATGCAGATCAGTTTAAAGCAATTGTAGCTGCCTATGAAGGGAAGGCGATCTTAACCTAGTTATGAACCTCAAAGTTTAGAACTAAAAATCTCAACAGAAAAAAAATTGAACCCATAGCATAGCTATCTAGTCTAAAACTATAACCAAAATACTTTGCAAAACGTTATCAGGTGTTAACTAGCGATCGCATTACGACCAAAAAAGTCCAATCTACTGTATTGAATGAATCAGATTTAGTCTTGCGCTCTCAACAAGGAGATAGCGAAAGTTTTCGGCTGCTGTATCAAAGCTACCACCAACGAGCACGTTCTACTCTGTATCAACTATGTGGTAGTTTCATGCTCGATGATCTAGTACAAGAAGTTTTTCTCCGAGCTTGGAAAGGATTACCAAAACTTCGGAACCCTAAATATTTTTCCACCTGGTTTTATCGTATTTGTTGGAATGTTGCTACGGACTACCGTAGAAAAATCGCTCGTAATGCTTCCAAATCCCAATCTCCAAAAGACTTAGAAGCGATCGCCGGAGAAAGTATGGCTTCTCCTCTTCACGAAACCTCAGATTTAATGAGGTTACATTACGAAGATGTCGTTAAAAGAGGTTTGGAGCATCTGAGTTTACCCCATCGTGTAGTCTTAGTTCTGCATGATTTGGAAGATATTCCTCAACAGGAGGTAGCCCAGATTCTTGAAATTCCTATAGGTACAGTAAAATCTCGCTTACATCATGCCAGAAGAACTCTGAAAAAATTTCTCCAACAGCAAGGAATATCTATTTAAAAAATGTCTTTAGAAGTTATCAGTTATTCTATTTATTGACGAGAGTCCTGTGTAGCAGATAAGTATTAATCCTTATGATCCCGCCTGATGGGATAAAGGAAAGGAAACCCCATTTGAGGACAAGTACTAAAGGCCAACGCAGGAATCTCAACTAACTTATAAAAATATAAAACCTACAATGAAAAAGTTTTTTCACGATGACGAAAAAGATTTAGTAGCTTTTATACGTCAACATCGTCCTCTTCCGCCGATTCAAAACCCCCATCTAGAAAATCAGGTGATGGAATTAATTAGTCAAACGTCCCAAAGGAATTCCTCAGAGAATTATTTTAAGTTAATCACAATTCTTTCTAGTACAATTGCTGTCAGCTTAGCAGTGACCTGGAATGGTAGTCGTTGGGGACAACAAAAACCTCAAATTGCAACCGAACAGAATATGGTTGAGACATTTTTAATTAATAGTTGGGAAAACACTATCAATGATTCAACAGTTTTCTTTTCTAGTGAACAAGAAGTTAATTGGTTTTTCTCAAACATTGAAGAATCTCCTCAAGTTTTATCGCACTCTCAGTAATATTACAGTCTTAAAACATAATATTGGACAGATTCTAAGTCTCCACCGCTATTATCAAACAGATTAAATTACAATTTATTGATTGATTATCAATTCTTGTTGTCTGTTTTCAGCAAGCATATATATCTGTACTCACCTAAATGAGAATTACTACCTTATTAATTACTGCTTTCAGCTTATTTGATATTATTTCTAGTTCTGGTAATTCTAGTCTTCCGATCCAAAATTTATCTGAAGAATTATTTCCTTCATGGATAATTGTTCAAAATCCTAATTCTTATGCCGATGGTGATTCAAAAATAACTTTATTTCAACAATTAAATTTAACTACTCTTCAACAAAAACAGATCGAACAAATACATCGTCTTTATTATCCAAAAATCATTAAACTTAGGGACAAATTAACTGTTGCTAAAGACGAATTAACTTCCATGATGGCGAGTACAACATCAGCGACCACGATTCGTACTAAACATCAAGAGATTTTGAAACTACGTCAAAAATTGGGAGAATTACAATTAGAAACTATGTTAGCAACTAGGGAAGTTTTAACTTTAGAACAAAGACGAAACTTTGCTGATCTTCTTAGATCTCGACGCTAACAATTTGTACTCGCTAATTCGACTGCGGGATGTGGGTTGCCCAGGCTCTGTCGTCTCTTGATGTGGCTCTCTCGGCTAAGGAAGCGGTCTGAACCTGCTCGGGTTTCCCGAGCGAAGGAACGCCGACCAAGAGACGCCCTAAAGGATATGCGGAGCGGTATGCTTTAGCGCTAGCTTCGCGTCGCACCCCCCAGGACGGGAATGGGGAGAATTACATTTAATCTGAGGTCTCAGTAAATACCAACCTTAGCAAAATCCTCCTCCTATCTCGGCACCGCTTTTGCGGCGGAGTACTACTGACTTCTGAAAGCTCGAGAAAAATAACAGTGATGCTCTACTAAAGCACAGAAAATGAGATGACTCGTCAACGTTGGAGTTCTAGAACAGTTTTTATTCTGGCGGCTGTAGGATCAGCTGTCGGATTGGGCAATTTATGGCGTTTTCCCTATCTGGTAGGAAAGTATGGTGGTGGTGCTTTTCTGATTCCCTATCTAATTGCTCTAGTTTTGATAGGTGTACCGTTGTTGATATTAGAGTTGGCTGTGGGACAAAAAATGCAGCAGGGGGTGATTGGTTCTTACCAGAAGTTAAATCCGAGTTGTGGTGGTTTGGGGCTGTTAGCTTTAATCTCTTCATTTATTATTGTTTCCTATTATGCCGTCGTTATGGCATGGTCTTTGATTTACTTATTTGCCTCTTTTGGGGTGCAATGGTCGGGTAATGCTGAGAGCTACTTTTACCAGGAAGTTCTTCAAATTAGTGATAGTGTCAATAGCTTAGGTGGAATTAATAAGTCTGTTTTGGTTGCCCTATTAATCATCTGGATTCTTGTCTATTTCTGCATTCGGCAAGGTACTAAAAGTGTGGGACGAGTTGTTCGTTACACTGTTCCTCTACCAGTAATTCTACTGGGGGCATTACTATTACGAGCTGTGACTTTACCTGGTTTTATCGATGGTTGGGCAATGTATCTCACACCAGATTGGCGCGCTTTACTAAATCCTGAAGTCTGGACAGCTGCCTTTTCCCAAATTTTCTACACCCTATCTCTAGCCTTTGGTATTATGATTACCTACGGAAGCTACAAAGATTACGATGATGATATTGCCAAAAATGCTTGGATTACAGCTTTGTTAAATAGTGGTACTAGTTTGTTTGCAGGATTTGTAGTTTTTGGAGTTCTCGGTTACATGGCTGGAGAAACTGGCACTTCCTTAACTGAGTTAGCAGCTTCAGGTCCTGGTCTGGCATTTGTGGTATTTCCCGAAGCTCTTAGTTTAATGCCTTTGTCTGGGCTTTTTAGCCTGCTCTTTTTTTTGATGCTTTTGTTACTGGGAATTGATAGTGCCTTTTCTCTAGCAGAAGCTGTGAATGCCGCTGTTGTTGATCGCTATCAGCAACTTCCTATTACCAAGGTCTCGATTATTGTCTGTTGTGCAGCTGCGATCGCTGGAGTAATTTATACTACCAGAGCAGGACTTTATTTGTTAGATATTGTGGATCATTTTATAACCAGCTATAACTTGCTTTTAGTAGGGATTTGTCAGTCAATTTTAGTGGGATGGCTCTATGGAGCAGAAAAAATGCGCCGTTATATTAACCAAGTTAGTGATTGGCAAGTAGGTAAATGGTGGAATCTTGCCGTTAAATATTTTGTGCCCCTGGTTTTAGTCACTTTGCTGGTAGCTCAGTTGTCCCAAGATCTCAAGATTTCCTATGAAGGTTATCCTGCCTGGGCTCTAGCAATCGGTTGGGTGATCGCGATTATTCCTTTTGTAGTATTTCTGCTCTTGTTGATCATTAATCAGTCCCAAAAGAAAGCATAAGGATTGAGTCAGAGAAATGTCACTGTATAACGACGGAATCAGTCCCTCGGCTTCCTCTGGCTTATTGATATTTATCTAAAAAGTTTAATGATATTTTTTATAACTGATACCAATTTGAATAAAGAATAAAACAGATAATGTAGGGGTTTGGCAGTGCCAAACCCCTACTAAATTGTATGTGTTGCCAACATTATTTAATTTGGCATGGTTTATGAGCTAGGAGAAATTTATTTTCCTGAAAGAACTTTTGCTAAAGGTTTAAAAGTTGTCACTAATTCTTGACGACTAAGAGCAAGAGTGGGGAATGGGACATCGCCATAATTTTTTCTCACTTCTAAGGGAAATATTTCATGACATCCTAGAGAAATAAAAGAACCTCCAGCAGCTTGTAAAATTACCCAAACCGCTGCAATATCCCAAATCTTGGGGGTCGCTTCTACCCCGCCGATCGCGGCTCCAGTGGCTACGAGTAAAATGTTATAGGTAGCAACCCCAATCATTCTGATTTTACAAGGAAAAGGATGTTGTAAAATAGCCAAACTACGGGCACAAAGATTGAAAAGATGACTCTTACTAGGAGAGTCTTGACTTGTATGTATCGGTTGATTGTTTAAATAAGCACCAGTGTATCCTGTTAACCCAGAGTTGCCGTACCAATAACCATGAAAAGCTTGTTTGAGAAAGGGTAAATAGACAAAGCCAAATACGGGAGTACCTTTGTACAATAGCCCCAGGGAAATTGCCCAAATAGGAATGCCCCGTGCAAAATTAGTTGTGCCATCAATCGGATCAATGATCCAGCACCAGTCAGTATCAGGGAAAATATGGGTAGTTTCTTCTGTTAAAACACCATGTTCTGGAAAAACTTTGGCGATCGCTTTTCTGATAGTTTGATCTGCCCATTGATCTGCTTTGGTAACTAGACTGCCATCGGCTTTTTCTAGTGGTTGAAGTATTCCACATTCTGACATCAGGCGATCGCCAACTTCCAGGGTGATTTGCTGGCAAAATTCTAGTACTCGATCCCAAAATTGATTCATCACTAGTCACTGATTAATATCCTTCATGAGTCTAACTCAAAATCGCTTCGCGATTAGCTATAGCGTTTCTATGAGAAATTTAGAAACTGTAGTAGATAATTTTAAAATTATTTTTCAATTTGGGAATAGTGAAAAATAAAGTATCTTAGTATTACTTTAAGAATAAAAACATTGCTATATATGAAATTACTATTAATTGATGGTGATTCCCTGGCTCATAGATGCTATTACTCAAATATAAATAAAGAAAAGATTCTTACTAACCAGGATGGTTGTCCAATCGCGATTTGTAGCGGGTTTATTACTTCTTTGGCTTCCTTATTAACTAGACTTAACCCCAGTCACTTAGCGATCGCATTTAATAGTTCGGTTAATAGTTTTCGCTCTCAAATTTGTCCTGAATATAAACAAAATCGCGATCACAATAAGCCAGAAAATTTTGTGATCGATCTGCGAAATTTAAGGGGTTTGCTCAGTGAAATGAATATCTACAACATAAACATCTCTGGGTTTGAAGTCGGGGATATCATCGCAACTATTGTCAATCAGGCTAGCTGTTCTATAGTTATTCACAGTAATGACAAAAAAATTCTCCAGTTAGTAAGCGATCGCGTATTAGTTCATTATAGTCATGGTAAAACTCACCAAATATATAACCCTGATTTAGTAGAGCAAGAATTTGGTTTCTCTCCTCAGTTGATACCTTTATATAAGGCGATCGCCGGTAATCCTTCAGATAATATTAAGGGCGTAGCTGGCATTGGAAAAATAACGGCTGCTCAACTGATTCAAAAACATGGGAATTTAGCCAATATTTTTGCTAATTTATCAGAATTAAAACCTAAAATGCAAAGTAAGTTACAAGACAATAAGCTTTTGATTGAAAACTTGCTCAAAGTTACTACATTAAATAATAATACCCCTCTAAATTTTTTCCTAGAAAATTGTCAAATTAATCAAATAAAAACGAATACGAGTATCGGTCAAGAACTAGAGATACAACATCTAGTTAACAGGATCAATAGTGAGGATAATTCTATAACTGTTTACTAATGACCAATAACAGATGACCAGTGACTGAACTTAAGATTTTCTTTGATTCTGACAATCGATAACCGAAATAAGATAGGATGATCGGTCTAAAATTGAGGATTTTTACAGTTAAGAACTATGGAAGACAAACATATGTTGATGATTCCTGGGCCAACGCCAGTCCCAGAGAAAGTGTTACTTGCTATGGCAAAACGTCCTATCGGACACCGTAGTGGGGACTTTAGCAAGATTATTGCCGAAATCAACGAAAATTTAAAATGGTTACATCAAACTAAAAATGAAGTCCTGTCTCTGACTGTCTCAGGAACAGGTGCTATGGAAGCAGGGATTATTAACTTCTTAAGTCCAGGAGATCGCGTTTTAGTTGGAGTCAATGGCAAATTCGGCGATCGCTGGGCACAAATCAGTGAAACTTTTGGCTTAAACACCACCAGAATTAGTGCCGAATGGGGACAAGCTCTAGATCCAGCCGAATTCCAAACCCATCTCGAAGCAGATACTAGCAAGGAAATTAAAGCCGTTATCATCACCCATTCTGAGACCTCCACTGGAGTACTTAACGACTTAGAAACAATCAATAAATATGTTAAAGTCCATGGAAAAGCTTTAATAATTGTTGACGCCGTGACCAGTTTAGGTGCTTACAACGTTCCTGTTGATGAATGGGGCTTGGACGTAGTTGGTTCAGGCTCACAAAAAGGCTATATGATTCCTCCAGGCTTAGGTTTCCTCTCCGTCAGCGACAAAGCTTGGCAAGCCTATGAAACCTCTAAATTCCCTCGTTTTTACCTGGATTTGGGGAAATACAAAAAAGCTAACCTTAAAGCGAGTTCTCCCTTTACACCTCCAGTTAATCTGATGTACGGCTTACAAGTATCCCTGCAAATGATGCAACGAGAAGGATTAGCAAATATTTTTGCTCGTCACCAACGCCTAACCAATGCCACTCGTGCTGCGGTTAAAGCCTTAGGATTAAAAACTTTTGCTGCTGATGAAGTTGCTAGTACAGCAGTTACGGCTGTTGATCCTGCACCTGTCAATGCCGAAGATATCAGAAAAATCATGAGTAAGAAATATGGTATTTCCCTGGCAGGAGGACAGGATCATCTCAAAGGAAAAATTTTCCGCATTGGACATTTGGGATTTGTCAGCGATCGCGATATGCTAACAGGTATCGCTTGCTTAGAAGCAACTTTAACCGAATTAGGACATCAAATTACTCCTCAAGCTGGAGTCAAAGCTGCTGCTGCTGAACTAGTTTAAAATCGCTTCGCGATTGGCTTGTTTGCTATGAGCTTTGAGTTAGTTAAAAAAACTCAGGAGCCATCGGGGCGAACAATTGTTCGCCTCTCCTCAGAACTGTTGAACAAATAACTATTGTTAAGTACTTTGTAAAAATGAAAATTTGCCAAGAAAATATACTAAAAAAATTAGATATATACTTGGCAGTGATCTTTAAGAGGACTTAGTCTTCTAGTGCGATCTTCCAATATCTGTTAGTCCCAGATAGATCTAATCACCTAAAGATCAAACAGAGTCTTAAGTGTTAGCATCTATTCCATTGAGATCACCATGAAAAAGCTCAAATTCCTATTGATTTCAGTATTAGTAGCCTCTCTAATCGGCATATTCTCGGGCTCTAATCAATCAGTTACGGCTCAGCTCTCAGATCATCCGATAACACCGCAAATTGCGATGAATTTTGGATTGCAGTCTAAATTAAACATAGAACCTTATTATGCAAGCCCCCAAGGCGCTTTAGTAGCTTCAACTATTATTGAAGGCCAAGAGAATGTTATTCTCGTAGACTCACAATATGTATTAAGTGAAGCGAGTCAAGTGGCTGATAAGATTGCTGCAACAGGTAAAAATCTCCAAGCAATCTGGATTACCCACGCCCATCCAGACCATTATTTAGGCTTAGAAGCGGTCTTGGCAAAATTCCCTGATACTCCTGTCTACTCTAGACCAGAGGTAGTCGAAGTCATTAAACAAAGAACTAGTACCTATATTGAAAGTGCCAAGCAAAATTATGGCGATGACATTACTAGCAATCCTGTATTCCCTGAGGTATATACCGACAATTTTTTGGAACTAGAAGGGGAAAAAATTGAAATCTTTGAGCAACCAGGGGATGCATTCCATATTGCGATGTTAAACATTCCCACCGCAAAAACTTTAATTGCTGCGGATACTTATTACATGGGAACTCATGTTTTCATGCTAGAAGCCAATAATCCTGAAGCTCGTCAAGCATGGATGGAAACCATTGAATTCATTAAAGCCCTAAACCCAGAAATGGTTATTCCTGGACATAAAGCTCCTGAAGCTACCTTAGACAATAGTGTGGCTGGTCTTGCTGATCTAGTTAAATATCTAGACATCTATGCCAATGCGGTATCTACTCAAGAAACTGCTGAAGGAGCCATGGCTGTAATTCAAGAAGCATTTCCCGATTATCCATTACCATTTCTTTTACATATGAGTCTGCAAGCTGCCTTTGCTGAATCTTCGAGTATGGGTATGTGAATATTTTTTGTTAATTGATTCCCAACCAGAAATCTTGAGTTAAAATCTCGTCTATTAATTATTGTAAATAATGACACCAATTTATATTTTGAAACCTGGATTTCGCAGGTGGAGGAAGAGAGGTAAGGTATTTTATGAAGAGTTTAGAATAAACTAATTTGGAGATCCAAAAACTGTACAATCTGGAATCTCGTGATCGCTTCACACATAACTTTTTTGATCAATAAACCGCATTTACTTTGAAGTGCTAGCCAAATTTCCTGGTTGTTATTCTAGAAAAAAGAATGAGGAGACAGAATAATTAATTCCTCATTCCTTGTTTAACGTTTAACAGGAATCTTTGAGCTGACTGAGTTACCTGGTAATTAAACTGCCTCGAGATTTTTTTCTCCAGTACGGATACGAACAATCTCGTCTACAGGATGAACAAATATCTTGCCGTCACCGATTTCTCCTGTTCTCGCAGCAGCAATAATTTTATCTACAACCATATCTACTTGATCGTCTTCGATGACAATCTCAATTTTGAGTTTTTGGAGAAACTCAACAGTATATTCCGAACCTCTATATCTTTCGGTTTGACCTTTTTGGCGACCAAATCCTCTAACTTCAGAAACTGTCATTCCTACGACTCCAGCATTAACTAGAGCGATCTTAACTTCATCTAACTTAAAGGGACGGATGATTGCTTCGATTTTTTTCAATTTTCAATCTCCTCTTGTGAGTTTGCTATTGTAATCTTAAATTATATTCTGAGGTTACAACTCAAGAAAGTATTGCATTGAACGGAAAATCTTTAGAAAGTAAGATCTTTCACTCACGCAGCAACTAATTCTGAATGGTTTGTGAGCTCAGAAAATTAGGAGCAATTTTTTTTGAATTTAGGATCACAAATTATTACATCAGGAAAATATTTTGTCACTAATTATTAAGGATAATGGCGGTTATCTGCTATAACAACAGAGTAATCTTGAGGAACAAGTCTTATTCTAGAAAACATTAGCATCTTAGCTCAATAACATTGAATAAAATAATTAAAATTGTTTAAATTATTGATTAATAACTAGTTTTACTATCTATAACGCTCAAACCATCAAATTCAAATGACCTTTACTATTAATTCCTCCAATTCACCAAATTCCCTAACTTTAGATAATATTCGTCCCCAAATCAAAGCATTACAACCAGAATTAGTAGCCTGGCGACGCAGAATTCATCAAAGACCAGAATTAGGTTTTCAAGAAGAGCTCACTGCTGATTTTATTGCGCAAAAATTACAAGCATGGTCAATTCCCCATCAAACAGGAATTGCTAAAACAGGAATTGTTGCTATTATCAAAGGTGCTAAACCAGGAAAAGTCATGGCAATCCGCGCCGATATTGATGCTTTACCGATTCAAGAAGCCAATGAAGTGCCCTACCGTTCCCAACATGATGGTAAAATGCATGCTTGTGGACATGATGGTCATACTGCGATCGCATTAGGTACAGCTTACTACCTCGCTCAACATCAAGAAGAACTTCACGGTACAGTCAAAATTATCTTCCAACCTGCAGAAGAAGGGCCAGGAGGAGCAAAACCAATGATCGAAGAGGGGGTCCTAGAAAATCCCGACGTAGAGCAGATTATCGGTTTACATGTCTGGAATAATCTACCTTTAGGCACAGTTGGAGTCCGTAGCGGTGCACTCATGGCAGCATCGGAACGTTTTACCTTAAAGATTATAGGGCGTGGAGGTCATGGTGCTATGCCAGATCAAACTATTGACTCTATCATCGTGGCATCTCAAATTGTTAATGCCTTGCAAACGATTGTGGCACGCAATATCAATCCCCTTGATGCTGCGGTAGTCACTATAGGAGAATTTCATGCTGGCACAGGTTTTAATGTGATTGCTGATAGTGCCTTTTTAAGCGGCACAGTGCGTTATTTTGAACCGAACCTAGAATCAATAATTCCGCAAAGGATCGAAAGCATCATTGCAGGTATTTGTGAAAGTCATGGTGCTAGCTATGACTTAGATTATCAAAAGTTATATCCTGCTACTATTAACGATCCTCGGATAGCAGAACTAGTTCGCTCCGTTGCTATGGAGGTAGTAGAAACTCCTATGGGGGTAGTTCCTGAATGTCGAACCATGGGTGGGGAAGATATGTCTTTCTTCTTGCAAAAAGTACCTGGTTGTTACTTCTTTTTGGGTTCAGCCAACCCCGAGAAAGGTTTAGCTTATCCCCATCATCATCCTCGTTTTGATTTTGATGAAACTGTTCTAGCTATGGGAGTAGAAATATTTGTACGTTGTATAGAAGCTTCAGGAAATAATAAATAATGAATAAATAGCAAATCAATAGCTACAGGTATTTCCTCCATCTCAGCATCGCTATTTCTTATTGACCAAAACTGAGATTGCTTATATCTCACCAGTACGAGAATTACTATTATGGATATTACTGTAACAGGCAAGATCGAGAAGAAAGGATTTGGTTTTGGTGTTTGGGCATTAGCAACACCAGAAGGAACAACCTATGAATTAAAAGATCCTCCAGAAAAATTACGCCGAGAAATTTCTCAAGTCACAATTAAGGGAAAAATCAGAAAAGATATTATGACGATAGCGATGATTGGTTCTGTACTAGAAGTTGAATCTTTTGTAATTATTTCTCTTTAATTAGTCGTGTTTATTAATTTTGTTTTGATAGTCCTATTTGTACTAATCCATACATTTCAGCAGTGAAAATTTTAATTAATAGCTTCTTACTCTGCTTGAGGAAGATGATAACTTTTGTTAGAGTGCTGTGGTTTCACTTAATATGCTCTAAAATATTACAATATTTTGAAACTTAACTATATAAATTTATTTTATTAATATTTTATATTCAATTAAGTAGAGCAAAAACTTAGGTCTAATTTTACATCTCAAGGCTGAGATAATTCTTGATTTTCATTTCTCATTAATATCTAAAACAAGAGAGATAGTGAAGATAGGGGAGATAATCGAATAATAATTTTTCTGAGCTACATTACTTATGAACTAATGACCCCTAACACCTAATTTATGAACTTCTTATTTTTATCTAAGTTACTACCCTTATTTGTATACCCTTTGGGATTAGCCTGTATATTACTAATAATTGCCTTATTTTTTTGTTTTAAACGCTCTAAGTTTACTTTTATTCCGACACTACTCGCTTTAGTTATCCTATTAACAACGGGAAATGAAAAAGTTTCCAACTATCTCCTGAAATCCTTAGAATGGCAATATCTACCAGCCCCAGAATTGCCGACTGCTGATGCCATAGTTGTTTTAGGCGGTTCGACCAATAGTGTGGCATATCCTCGGGTCTTACCTGAATTAAATGAACGTGGCGATCGCGTTATTTATGCTGCTAAATTGTATAAAGATGGCAAAGCTCCTGTAATCGTGCTTTCTGGAGGGAGAATTAATTGGTATGGCCCCAAGGAATCAGAAGCCAAGGATATAACGAAACTCTTAGAATTAATGGGAATTCCTTCAGAAGCGATTATTCAGGAGGGAAAGTCTGTCAATACTTACGAAAATGCTATTTTTACCCAGAAAATTCTTGAAGAACAGGGTATTGAAAAAATTTTACTCGTCACATCTGCTTTTCATCTTCCACGAGCCTTAAAAATTTTCCAGCATTTAGGAATTGATACTATTCCAGCGCCTACAGACTATTTTGTTAGCGAACATGAATTGCAAGAACGTGATTTCAGTCTTGAATCTACAATTTTGAGTTTGATACCCAACGCAAAAAATTTAGATCGAACTACTACGGTGATTAAAGAATATATCGGAACTATTGTGTATTGGTTACGAGGCTGGTTGTAATATAGCCATTCTCAAATTAGTAAAATACATAAGCTTTTAAAGATCTTGTGATCTATACATATCATACTGATGGGACTTCTCGACAGAAAACTAGAAGTACTAGAAAGATATTACAAATTGACACTCCCACCGTTAAGCTGACGCTGTAACGGGGGATTCTTGTTTCAGCGCCTCTTGGCTAGACACAGTTGCCTGTGCCCCCGCTAGACCGACTCCACAAGCTTTTTCTCTAACGGTATGTC
>JASJDR010000262.1 GCA_030065615.1 Xenococcus sp. MO_188.B8
GAATAACAGTTGACTGGTCCGCAGTGGAAAAAGGCTTTTCATATCGTCAAGTGATACTACCTACCTATCCCTGGCAGAAAAAGCGTTATTGGGTAGATAAAAACGCTTACAATGAAAAGCAAAAATCGATATCTCTGCTTCAGAAGAATAACTTTACTTCAATTGTTGACTTTATTAATCAAGGAGATACACAACAATTAACCGAACAATTAGAGAAGGTAGGAGAACTTTCCAAAAATGAAATTAAATTACTGCCTAAATTTGTGGATTTATTGGTTGAACAGCATCAAAAGCAACTTGCAGTAGGAACTTTTGAAGATTGGTTCTACAAAATAGAATGGCAACTTAAGCCACGCCAGCTAAAGACAGTTTCAAAAGCAAATAATAATTTAGAAACTGCTATTTGGCTAATTTTTGCAGATTTTGGTGGTGTGGCTCAAGCTGTAGCAGAATATCTGCAAAGAAAAGGTCAAAACTGTATTTTAATTTACGATAGAAGTACCTATCATCAGGAAGAAGAAGGAATTTTTGGTCTTAATGCTTCTAGTTCAGAGGATTTTGAGCGTTTCTTTCAAGAAGTTCTGCTCAAGAATAGACTATCTGTTAAAGGAGTCATTCATCTATGGAGTTTAGATGCAGCACAATCAGATGATTTAACCGTATCCGATTTAGAACAAGCACAGAAAAAAGGGTGTGGCAGTGTATTATATCTAGTACAAGGGTTGGTTAGACACCATAATAAGCCAGTCTTGCCCAAGCTGTGGCTAGTCACTCGGGGGGTTCAGCAGGTAAACGCTAATGATGGTTCTTTAGCAGTTGCTCAAGCTCCCCTATGGGGATTAGGTAAAGTGATTGCTTTAGAACATTCTCAGCTTTGGGGAGGAATGGTTGACTTAGCTTCTGAGGTTATGGAAGATGAAGTATCAATGTTAATGGCAGAGATAGAGGATTCTAATGGAGAAGACCATCTCGCTTTTCGAAATGGATCTAGGTATGTAGCTCGCTTAGTGCGTGAAGATTTGGCACCATCTCAGAAAGTAGCATTTCGAGCTGATAGAACCTATTTGATCACAGGAGGTTTAGGAGCTATAGGTCTAGAAGTAGCTGCTTGGATGGTGAAACAGGGAGTCAAACATCTGGTTTTAACTGGGCGTCGTGGAATCGTTTCTTCTGAGACTGAAGCGGCTATTTTTTCTATGGAAGAGTTAGGAGCCAGGATTTTAGTCGCTAAAGCTGATGTCTCTAGTCTACAAGATATGACTAGAGTATTGAAAGAGGTTAGCTCTTCTATGCCACCTCTAGGAGGAATTATTCATGCCGCCGGTGTTTCTCAATATCAAACCATAGAAAACATGGACTTGGATACCTTTGAGTCCGTACTGCGACCCAAGACAATAGGCACATGGGTTTTACATCAACTGACGCAAACATTAGACATAGACTTTTTTATTAATTTTTCTTCAATCGCTTCAGTCTGGGGCTCCAAGGGACAAGCACATTATTCGGCAGCCAATAAATTTCTAGACGTGTTCGCCAATCATCGTCAAAGGTTAAAGATGAAAACTTTAAGTGTGAATTGGGGTCTTTGGGCTAGCGATGGGATGGCTACGGCAGAAGCTCAAGGCATTTTAACTCGGATGGGTTTAAAAGCGTTGCAAGCAAAGCAAGCAGTTATCATCTTAGAATATTTAATTGGGTTAGATGTTAGTCAAATAACGGTGGCTAACGTTGATTGGACTTTATTCAAAGAATTTTACGAAGCGAGAGGGCAGCGGCTTCTTTTAGAAAAAATCAAGTTACAGCTACGAGAAGCAGAAAAACAGCAGTCAATACAACAATCAGAAATATTAAAGCAAATAGAAGCGGCACCCGAGAGAGAGCGCAAAAGTATTTTGATTGCTCATGTCCAAAGTGAAGTTTCTCAGGCACTAGAACTAGAGCCATCTCAATTACCAGATCTACAGCAAGGTTTTTTTGACATGGGTATGGACTCTTTAATAGCACATGAATTTTTAAAACGACTTGAAACCAGCCTAAGCTGTTCTCTTTCTTCCACTTTAGTGTTTGAATTTCCAACTATTACAAAATTGTCCAATTATTTGTCTGAAGAAGTGCTAGGTTGGAAATCATCGAAAACAACTGATGCTAAATCGCCTCACAGTGAAGACAAACAACTTGAAGCTTTGTCAGAGATAGAAACACTTGAAGATGATGAAGTTGAAGTGTCAATTGCCCAGAGACTTGCAAAGTTACAAACCTTGTTAAAGGAAGGCTAAAATGAATGATATTTCTGAAAGAATTAACCAACTATCTTCTTCAAAACATCTGCTTCTTGCTTTAGATGAAGCAGTAAGTAAACTGGAGGCAGTTGAGCGTTTCAAGAGTGAACCAATCGCTATCATTGGAATGGGTTGTCGCTTTCCTGGTGCAAATAATCTGGAAGAGTTTTGGCAGTTATTACATGATGGAGTAGATACGATTTCTGAGATTCCGCCACAGCGTTGGAATCCTGATCTATATTATGATCCAGACCCTAATACCCCAGGAAAAATGTACATCCGGCATGCTGGGTTGTTGCAGCAGGTAGATCAATTTGACCCTGAATTTTTTGGGATTTCTCCGCGAGAAGCATTAAGCATAGATCCTCAGCACCGATTGTTGTTAGAAGTTTGTTGGGAAGCTTTAGAGAATGCTGGAGTGGTACCGAGGCAGTTAGTTGATAGCCAAACTGGTGTCTTTCTGGGAATAGGGCAAGTAGATTATGCGCGACGGCAGTTAACATCCGGAAATCACAAGCTGATCAGCGCATATGATGGCACAGGAAATGGTCTTTGTTTTGCTTCAGGTAGATTGTCTCATGTGCTAGGATTGCAAGGTCCAAATATAGCAATAGATACAGCCTGCTCCTCATCTTTGGTTTCAGTGCATCTGGCTTGTCAGAGTTTGCGTACAGGAGAATGTAGTCTAGCTTTGGCCGCTGGGGTACAACTTATTCTATCCCCAGAAATCACTATTTTTCTCTCAAAAGCTCGTGCACTGTCACCTGATGGCCGCTGTAAAACCTTCGATGCTGATGCAGACGGCTATGGACGAGGGGAGGGATGTGGAGTTATAGCTCTCAAGCGCATGTCAGATGCTGTAGCAGATGGAGATAATATTTTAGCTGTGATTCGAGGTTCAGCAGTTAACCACGATGGATCAAGCAGTGGGCTAACGGTTCCCAATAAAACAGCTCAGCAAACTCTCCTCCGCAAGGCATTAGCGAATGCTAAAGTAAAACCATCTCAAGTGAGTTATGTAGAGGCACACGGTACAGGAACTTCGTTAGGAGACCCAGTTGAAGTCGGAGCCTTAGGGACAGTATTCGGAGAAGAGCGCGTACCAGAAAGTCCCCTAGTTATTGGTTCGGTCAAGACTAACATTGGTCACCTAGAGACTGCAGCGGGAATTGCAGGTTTGATCAAAGTGGTCTTATCCCTCCAGCATAAGAAAATTCCACCTCATTTGCATTTTCAACAGCCTAATCCTCACATTAATTGGAATAAATTACCTGTGATGGTGCCAACGGATCTAATGCCCTGGCATTCCCAAGAGGGTAAACGCATAGCAGGAGTTAGTTCCTTTGGGATGAGTGGTACTAATGCCCATGTAGTATTAGAAGAATCACCGCTAACTGAGCCTGTAAAGACTGCTGTGGTAGATCCTCCAGTGCACCTCTTAACTCTTTCGGCTAAAACAGAAGAGGCTTTGAAGCAATTAGTCCATAAATATGAAAACTATTTAGCTACTCAAACCAACTCAGCCATTGCAGATATTTGCTTTACTGCCAACATAGGGCGATCGCATTTTGAGCATCGTCTTGCTGTTATCGCTGAATCTACAGTAGAGTTGCGAGAGATACTAAGTGCTTTTGGTTCCGATCAAGCAGATGATAAACTTGTGAGCGGTCAAACAAACACTCGCAAATGCCCTCAACTCGTATTTTTATTTACTGGTCAAGGGTCACAGTACGTGGGTATGGGACGACAACTTTACGAAACACAACCTGTTTTCCGCCAAACCCTTGAGCGTTGTGATGAAATCTTACGGCCTTATTTAGAAAAATCACTGCTAGGTGTTCTTTATCCTCAAGCAGAGGAAACTACTCCTCTAGATGAAACGGCTTACACACAACCGGCATTGTTTGCCTTGGAATATGCCCTATTTCAGCTCTGGAAATCCTGGGGAATAACTCCAGATGCAGTCATTGGTCATAGTGTAGGGGAATATGTGGCTGCTTGTGTCGCTGGGGTATTTAGTCTGGAAGATGGTCTGAAGTTGATCGCACAACGAGGCGCTTTGATGCAAACTGTGTCTACTGAGGGTGAAATGGTAGTAGTGTTTGCCGATGAAACATTGGTAACAGAAGCAATCCAGGGATACGTTGAGCAGGTAGCCATTGCCGCAATTAACGGTCCTGAGAATATAGTGATTTCTGGTGAACGTCAAGCAGTAGCTTCCATTGTCGCTAACTTAGAAGAACAAGGAATTGAGACCAAAAAGCTAGTAGTTTCTCATGCCTTCCATTCGCCTCTGATGGAACCTATACTAAGGGAGTTTGCAACTATAGCACAGCAGATCAAGTACTCACCGCCAAAGATCAAGTTAATTTCTAATCTGACAGGAAAGGCAGTTAATGCAGAGATAACGACTCCAGAGTACTGGACAAATCATCTACGGGAAACAGTACAGTTTAATGCCAGCATGAAGATGGTGCATCAGCAAGGCTATGAGATATTTTTAGAAATTGGTCCCAAGCCGACTTTATTGGGCATGACCCATCAATGTTTACCAGAAGCAATAGGAGTTGGAGTTCCTAGCTTACGTTTTGGCTGTGAGGGGTGGCAATCAATGCTTCAGAGTTTGGCTCAACTATATGTATCTGGAATAACAGTTGACTGGTCTGGCTTTAATCAAGATTATCCGCGTCAGCAAGTTGCATTACCAACTTATCCTTTCCAGCGACAGCGGTATTGGCTCGAAACAGCAGTCTTTGATTCTCATTCTAGAAAGTCAATACTGCCGAGCGAACACCCTTTACTCGGTCAACGGCTGCGGTTACCCTTCTCCTCAGAAATTCGCTTTGAATCGAAGTTTACCCCTCATTCACCTCCCTTCTTAGATCACCATCGACTATATAAAGTTGTAGTCGTTCCTGCGGCTTCTCACCTGTCTATGGCATTGTCTGCTGCCAAAGAAGTCCTCGGTCAGGATAGTTGCATCCTAGAAGAATTGATATTTGAACAGGCACTAGTAGTACCTGACCAGAAGACTCAGACTGTACAGTTACTTCTAACTCCTGAAGAAGGCGGAGAATTAGCTTGGCAATTGATTAGTCTGCCAGAGGAAGAGACAGAAAATCAGTCGGATTCTTGTACTTTACACGTTCAGGGCAAAATGAGTCCTCTTTTGACTAATAGGAGTTCTAGGCAATCCGAACTAGAAGCAATAAAGACTCGCTGCCAACAAGTATTACTCGGTTCAGAATTTTATACTGGTCTTTTGGAAGCAGGATATCATCTGGGTTCTTCTTTCCAATGGATTGAAACCATCTGGCAAGGAGAAGGGGAGGTACTCTCACGGATGAAGATGCCCGAGTTGCCCGATGAGGTCAAGGAATACCAGCTCTATCCTGGGCTGCTCGATTCCTGCTTACAGCTTATCAGCACCTGCTGGCAAGAAAAACTAGACGTGGGTGAAGGCGAATTCCTTTATGTCCCTTTTTGTATGGCTAAGGTTCAGTTTTACGGTTCTCCTTCAGATCATCAGTATATCTGGTGTCATGCTCAGGGTCGTCTAGATCTCTCTAATTCCCAAGGCTTAGGAGCAGATATTCGTCTCTTTGATCAAACTGGGCAAACAATCGCCGAATTTATCGGTTTTGAGACCCGCAAGGCAAGCCATGAAACACTATTACCAACAAGCCAAGAATCTCTAAAGAATTTGCTCTATCAGGTCGCGTGGTATCCTAAAGAGCAAGAGTCTAAGCAGCCACCAGACTATCTCCCAGCTCTCCAGGCAATCAGGTCTCACCTCGTACATCAGCTTAAAAAATTAACTGCCCGTCCAGAGATAGAAAATTATGGAATGGGTTTAAAAAACTTGGAAGCATTAAGTACCGCCTACGTGAAGGAAGCTTTCCAGGAAATGGATTGGGAATATCAGGCTGGAGAGCAATTCTCGAGTAAGACACTAGCTGATCAATTAGGCGTGATTAGCTCTTACCAACGTCTGTTTGATCGCCTCTTGGAAATTATGACTGAGGAAGGTGTACTCAAGTCAATAGGCTCTCAGTGGGAAGTCATTTGTGCGCCGAAACAAACTGAACCCCTCCGACAGATGGAGGCACGCTTAACTCAATATCCAGAAGTCGCTGCCGAACTAACTCTTTTAAAGCGCTGCGGACCAAAACTGGCATCAGTGATGCGAGGAGAGTGTGATCCCCTCCAGTTGCTATTCCCCGAAGGAGATTTAACCATGACCACCATGGTCTATCAAGATTCTCCAGGAGCCAAAGTCATGAATACTCTCGTACAACAGGCGATTGCCTTCGCACTGGAGAAACTGCCTCAAAACCGTAAAGTGCGAGTGCTAGAAATTGGAGCAGGAACTGGAGGTACTACTGCCCATATCCTGCCTTACTTGAATCCCCAGCAGACCGAATATGTTTTTACTGATGTCTCTCCCCTCTTCACTACCCAAGCGCAGGATAAGTTTAGGGATTATCCCTTTATGCGTTATGAGATTCTTAATATTGAACAAAATCCATCTTCTCAAGGATTTGAAGCCCACCAATGCGACGTAATTGTAGCAGTCAATGTCCTCCACGCCACTAAAAACTTGCACCAAACCTTGGCTCATGTTCAGCAATTGTTATCCCCTGAAGGAATACTAGTGCTAGTGGAAGGTACTGCTCCTATGCGCTGGCTAGATCTAGTCTTTGGTTTGACTGAAGATTGGTGGAGGTTTGCCGATTTGAGTTTGCGCCCTTCCTATCCCTTGCTCTCTGCTTCTCAGTGGCAAAAACTGCTACTTGATAGTAGTTTTGCCAAAGCGACAACAATTTCACCTGCTCAGGAGAGTCAGGACTTCCTCTCTCAGCAGGCTGTGATTGTTGCCCAAAGACCCGCTGTTCCATTCAAACTAAAACGTTGGCTGATTTTTGCGGACGGTCAGGGAACGGGTCAGCACTTAGCCGACTTGCTGAAGGAAAGGGGAGACGAGTGCATCTTAGTTTTCCCAGGAAAGAACTATAAACCCTTGACTGAGGGACAATTCCAGATCGCTCCCAACTCTCCTACTGATTTTGAGTCCCTACTTCAAGAAGTTGTAGGAAAAGAGCGACTTTTATTACATGGAGTAGTACATTTATGGAGTTTAGATGCCCCAGCTGTCAAAGCCATGACTACAGAAGAATTAACCGCAGCTTCTCAGTTAGGATGTGGGAGTACCTTGCACCTTGTCCAAGCCTTAGGTAATGCTGAATTTTCCGAATCTCCATCCCTGTGGTTAGTGACCAAAGGAGCAGTTTCAGTTCACACCTCTGAGGAAGAGGTAGTAGAGATTGCCCAATCTTCCTTATGGGGTATGGGAAAAGTTATAGCTCTAGAACATCCTGAACTAAACTGCGTCCGAGTAGATTTAGATCCCACTTCTATAGAAGCAGGAGCACAGGATCTCTTGACAGCTATCGAGTCAGGGTCTTCGGATGACCAAATCGCCTTTCGCAACGGTATCCGTCAAGTAGCGAAACTGGAATACTTCTCCCAGCCTTCAGATAACGAGACATCAGAGGGCATCAAACTTTATAATGATGGTACTTACCTCATTACTGGCGGGCTAGGCGGACTCGGTTTGTTAGTAGCTCAATGGATGGTCGAACGAGGAGCCAAGCATCTGGTGCTAGTGGGACGCAGTAATGACAAAGCTTATGTTAGAAAGCAAATCAGAAAACTAGAGCGGGCAGGGGCTCAAGTGGTAGTTGCCCAAGCGAACGTTTCTGAGCAAGAAGATGTTGCCCGCTTTTTAAAAGATATGGAGCAATCTTTACCGCCCTTGCGGGGAGTTATCCACAGTGCTGGAGTATCAGAAGATGTCGTACTACTGCAACAGCGTTGGCAATGCTTTGCAAAGGTCATGGCCCCCAAAGTAGAGGGTGCTTGGAATCTCCACCAGTTAACCTTAGCTCAACCCTTAGATTTCTTTATTCTTTTTTCTTCTGCGGTCACCCTACTTGGATCTTTTGGTCAAGCAAACTATGGTGCTGCCAATGCTTTTCTCGATGCCCTAGCTGCTTGTCGTCGCGCTCAGGGGCTACCAGGATTGAGTATAAACTGGAGTGCTTGGTCAGATATCGGCGCCACTACAAAATATCAGGCAGGTCAACAAGTAAAAATGAAGGGATTAGGTGACATTACTCCTTCTCGAGGTTTAAAAGTTCTAGAACGTTTATTTTTACAGCCTACTACCACTGCTCAAGTTGGCGTGATACCCATCAACTGGTCTCAGTTTGGCAAACAGTTTACTGTTCGCGGTACGGTGCCATCATTCTTCGCTGATTTAGTGCGGGGAACTGAGACAGAAAACAAATCAGAGGAACAGGTGTCAAGCCAACAGCGGAAATTCTGCCAAAAAATAGAGAAAGCGACTTCTATTGAACGGCAAAAACTGCTAGTGAATCATGTTAAAGAGCAGACGGTCAAAGTATTGAGACTCGATCCTTTCCTAAACATAGATTTGAAACAGCCTTTGAACGAAATAGGTTTTGACTCCTTGATGGGTATCGAACTGAAAAATCAAATTGAAAATCAACTAGAAGTTAAAATATCAGCTAATATGCTTCTTCAAGGACTTAGCATCATTGAGATAGCAAATAAGCTATCTCAGGAGTTAATAAATAATAAAGACTCTTTTTCTTCAGCAAAGTATCAAAGTTCCATAGTAGAGTCAACTAAACAGCCTACAAATGACTGGATAGTACACCAAAAATCAAAATCAAAGTCAAAACTTCGTTTATTCTGCTTCCATCATGCAGGAGGAAATGCCTCTTTGTTTCGTACTTGGTCAGATGCTTTGCCATCTACTATTGAAGTCTACCCAATCCAATTACCTGGTCGAAGGGAAAGCACTAATGAACCGATGTTTACTCAGTTTGAAGCTCTTATTGAAACCTTGACCCAACTTCTGATTCCATATCTAGATAAACCGTTTGCTTTTTATGGTCATAGTCTTGGAGGTCTAATCAGCTTTGAGCTAATCCATGCTCTTCGCCAGGCTTGTAATTTAGAACCTATTCATTTGTTCGTAAGTGGCGCGTTGGTTCCTCATGCTATATCTACTACTTTGACTAATAAGATGTCTTCGTTAGAAGAATTGCTGAAAGTTGTAGAACTACCAAAATCTATTCAAAACGATAAATCTTTCATGGATGAATTTATATCAGTCTTCAGGAAAGATTCTCAGCTCTTTAAAAGTTATACATACTTAGATAGAGATCCAATTAATTGTTCAATCTCTGCTTTTGGTGGTACAGAAGACTCTTTAATTAGCAAAGATAATCTGTTAGACTGGAGTTATTATACTAGCGAAACTTTTACGCTTCATATGTTTCCTGGCAAACATATGTTTCCTATAAGCAGTGAAAAAGAACTTGTGAAAACAATATCTCAGATCCTAGTAACAGATTAGAAGCTTATTTTGTCCCTAAAGGAGTCTAAGTTGGTGACTTATGACATTCCAATCAAATTAATTTTGCTAAAATTCTGCTACTGCATATTACCTAAGCTTCACTATTAGGTTCAAACAATTCCTTTCACCTTACTCTCATTTCTTATTTTACTGGGTTTCAAACTTTAGTTGGTTTCGCAATAGTATCTTTAAAAATGAGATTAAGAAAACTTTCAAATTTTAGTTTAGTTTTTTTCGGGAGAATATTCAAAGTGACACAAAATATAGAACGGATAAATGCAGGTCAAGCTATTTACAACAAGCCTGTTTTGGCTATATATGATGTTTTAGTGCTGGGAATTAGTCACCATTTTCTGTGGCAATGTCCAACATCTAAACATTTAAACCTGTACAATACTAATATTTCAGGTAATCATCTTGATATAGGTGTTGGCTCAGGGTTTTATTTAGATAAATGTAAATTTCCCACCAATAAACCTCGACTGGCATTGATGGA
>JASJDR010000055.1 GCA_030065615.1 Xenococcus sp. MO_188.B8
TCGTAGGTGAAAGATATCATCTGAAAGCCGATATTTACTAATGTAATTATACCAGATTTCGTGTTATGATTTTATGGATGACCAAAATTCATCCCATCGGCGTAGCCGAAGGTCTTCTTTTGGAAGAGAGATAAAGATTCTTCTGTCTCCGAATCAAAAAGATGAATTTTATCTAATGCGATCGCCAGAAAAATTGTTTCGCCAGCAGCTACGATTTTATCTGGGGGAATACTGGCAATAATTTTGGTTGTTGGTTGTTGGGTTAGATGGCCAGTAATATAGGTTTCATTGCCTAAAGCTTCCACTAAATCTACGGTAATAGCAAGATTTTCTTTACTGGGAATACTTAGTTGAAAATGTTGCGGTCTAATCCCTAATACCAGAGATTTTTGCTGATAATTGCTTAAATTTGCTTGCCAAGTGACCGGCAAGGTCAGAGTAAATTGAGTATGTTGCAAGGTCAGAGGGGCAACTAATTCTACAGATAAAAAGTTCATTGGTGGGGAACCGATAAACTCAGCGACAAAACGATTTGCGGGTTGATTATAAATTTTTAAGGGTCGGGCAATTTGTTGAATTTTACCCTGATTCATCACCGCAATGCGATCGCCCATTGTCATGGCTTCAGTTTGATCATGGGTAACATAAATGGTTGTAATGCCTAATTGTTTTTGTAGTTGCACAATTTGTCCCCTAGTTTCGGTGCGTAATTTGGCATCAAGATTCGATAAAGGTTCATCCATCAGAAAGACTTGAGGATTACGCGCAATTGCTCTACCTAATGCTACCCGCTGTTTTTGTCCTCCTGATAATTCTTTGGGCAGTCTATCTAGTAAGGTTTCTATCTGCAACAATTCAGCCACAGATGTCACTTGCTTACTAATTTCTTGTTCTCTTGCGGACAGATAACGCATTTTTCCCGGCCAAGATCTCGTCAACCCTACCAAAGCATTTTCCAGCAAATCTCTCTCTTGTCTCCCCTGTCTCTCCGTCTGGGATCTCCGTAAACCAAAGGCGATATTGTCATAAACATTCAGATGGGGATAAAGAGCGTAATTTTGAAATACCATTGCGATATCTCTAGATTTCGGCGCAATTTGATTGACTACGCGATCGCCAATACTGATATTTCCCGCTGTAAGTTCTTCTAACCCTGCCAAAAGTCTTAATAAAGTACTTTTACCACAGCCAGAAGGGCCAACCAAAACCATAAATTCCCCATCGTTAACTTTTAAGTCAATATTGCGCAAAATATTCACTTGACTAGATGGAGAAGAATTTGCTCCTTGTTCTCTAGGATCAGTTTGACGACGAGGAAAGCTTTTATATACGTTTTCAAAAACAACTTTTGCCACTAAAACAACCTACAATCAATATCGTTTTGACCTATTGTAGTTAAAGACTGGAAATTGCATCAGTGTCAACATCAATGTCATCAGTTAGATCATTAAAATGACAAGTGGGGAGATTATATGACTTGGACTAATGAAAATCTCTCTTAACAGTGATGTAGTATTCTCAAAACGCGTGAGAAGATACATCTTATTAGACTGCTACTTCTTGCTGTGACTAATCACGGAAAAGGACAATAGAAGACGCCTCTAGAATCGATTACTCCTGCACTCACAAGCCGCGCATTAATTTGCCTAGCCAACCTCTCATTATTGTCATATATCCTACATATGACAGTATAGATTGGATCGTCAAACCTCCCACCGCCCTGAACTTTTTCTAGTTCTTTCTGAGATAATGGTTCTAGGAATTTAATTTCATTTAAAAGGTTATTATTTTTGAACATCTTTTTCACCTCCTATACAGTGAATTTAAGCTGCGTAGTAAGAGGATTTAATATTCGTAGCTTTTAAATTATTCTTCCACTTTTAGGATACTTTTTAATAATTACTAAAATTACAATGTTTAACAAAAATACACTTTGCAAATAATAAAAGCTACTGTTGTAAATCATACTTTATAGCTTCTATTGTAGTGAAGTATATAACTATACAAGCCAAACCTACTTGTAGTAATTTTGGAGTAAATTTTATACAATAGGAAAAGCAAGCAGTATTAGGTCGTCAGGTCGTTGATTTTAGCGTCCATCGGCTATAAAAAAGGTTATTTTACGTGTTTTCTCGAAAAAAATCTACCTCATTTACCAATGCACTAAGCTGAACAACGTAGAGTTTGCCAGGACGTTTTAAGCTATACAAGGGATTGAGCCTCAGAATTATGCAAGTTAAATGTGGATCAGCTTACGACCATTCTCACACCTTGACGCTGGACTCCTTTTGGCGACAAAATGATAACTGGTAACTGTTTACTGACTTAGTATCAATCAGAAAAATCGAAAGCATTTTCTAGATAATTCTCAAGGATCAGGCTATAGCCTGGGGGGTAATTCTTTCTCATGAGAAATTTTTGGGGATCTCCTTGGTGAGTGCTATTAGTAGAATTCTGTTTCTGATAATGAACTAATGCCACATCAAAACGACAATAAAAATCAGCAAGTTGAGGGTTTTTTGCCAGAAATAAAGCTGAGGTTTGGGATATCTTCTGTTGTTTCCTAGACGAGATCGCTTCTAATCCTTTATGATCCCAACTATGATCGCTACGAGTTTTTACTTCCACAAACACTAAAGTCGGATGGGATTTTTGACGAGCAATCAAATCAATTTCTCCCCAGCGACAACGCCAACGATAGTGTAATATTTGATAGTCTTGCTCTTCCAACCATTGAGCAACTAACTGCTCTCCAAGCTCACCAAGGGAAATTGTCATCGATAATTGATAAAATTCTATTGACATACTCCTCTCCCTTCGCAAGCTCAGGAAGGGGATTCTAGGATGCTGGCGTAGATAGCAAGCTAGGCTTGTCTGACATCTACTCTCCTACTGGAAAATGCCCTCACCAGCTGAATTACTTCAGACAACCAGGAGTGGTTTTTTTTCTTCAGGCTTTCTAGGGTTGATTTGAATCCTGGATTTTACCCCTAGCGATTCGCATTTGTCCCACTCAAACTAGAATAGCTACATCTTTACGGTACGTTTGCGGTTTTACTCAATCGACTTCCGATTGAAACCCCATACCTCAAGTATGTTGAAAGATTACAGTTATTGTACGTTGATCGGGGATTCTCTTTCGTGAAGTTTTTTAAATTGTAGCCTCGCTTATATCACCGCCCTAAACGGCGGTGCTTTACGCTCGTTCTGGTAATATTTTAGTGAATAAAAACAATTCACAGTAGGTAAAGATGAAACTTCTAAAAAATAGTCAAGATTTATCACTAAAAAACGTAATTGTTAACGCTATAATCATTTTTTTGGTGAATCTATTTACTATTGGTAGCTTAATCACCCCAGCTTGGGCAATAGATTATAATAAGCAAACCTTAACAGAAGAAGATTTTTCTCACCAAGATTTAACTGATGCTAGCTTCGATCATACTAATCTAGTTGGGTGCGATTTTAGTTATTCTAATCTTTTGGGAGTCAGGTTTTTTGGAGCTAATCTCAGAGAGGCAAATTTTGAAGGTGCTAATCTTAAATTTGCTGATTTAGAAACGGCACGTTTGAGTAAGGCAAATTTAACTAATGCTGTTTTATCAGGAGCCTATTTAACTAATACCTTGTTAGACGGAGTAATTATTGATGGCGCAGATTTTTCTGGTGCCTTAATAGATCGTAACGACGAAAAGTTATTATGTAAAATTGCCACCGGCACTAATCCTACTACAGGAAAAGATACCAAAGATACTTTATTCTGTTTTTAATATTTTGATGTAATAGTAACTAATTGATGATTAATAATGAGCAACTAACAATGAATGATCAACAAATAAGTATTCCCTTTGCGCCTGAAAATTTTAAATCAGGTTTTGTCGGCATTATTGGTAGACCTAATGTAGGAAAATCTACCTTAATGAATCATTTAGTTGGTCAAAAAGTTGCTATTACTTCTCCTATTTCTCAAACCACTCGTAATCGTTTACAAGGTATCCTAACTACCCCAGAAGCTCAAATTATTTTTGTTGATACTCCTGGAATACATAAACCCCATCATGAATTAGGAAAAGTATTAGTAAAGAATGCTCAAGCTGCAATTAATTCTGTTGATTTAATATTATTTGTGGTTGATAGTTCAGTGACTGCTGGAAAAGGCGATCGCTTTATTGTCGAATTACTCAAACATACTAAAAATCCTGTGATTTTAGGATTAAATAAACTAGATCTCCAACCAGATACCCATGACAAAATTGATCAAAGTTATCAGGATTTAATAGGAGATCATGATTGGTCGATTAGTAAATTTTCTGCGGTTACAGGAGCAGGAACAGCATCACTACAAAGATTATTAATAGAAAATCTTGAACTTGGCCCTTATTACTATCCTCCTGATTTAGTAACCGATCAACCAGAAAGATTTATTATGGCAGAATTAATTCGGGAACAAATATTATTACAAACTCGCCAAGAAATTCCCCATTCAGTAGCGATCGTGATTGAAAAAATAGAAGAAACTCCTAAAATAACTAAAGTTTTTGCTGCAATTAATGTTGAACGTAGTTCCCAAAAAGGGATTTTAATTGGCAAAAAAGGCATGATGCTTAAACAAATAGGCAGTGCAGCCAGACAACAAATCCAGAAGTTAATTGCTGGTAACATTTATTTAGAATTATTCGTCAAAGTAGAACCGAAATGGCGACAATCTCGATTACGACTTGCCGAGTTTGGATATCAAGTTGATAGGGATTAGGAAATTTTTAATTATTTTAATTTTTTCCCCTAACTAAAATCTAATATCTCTCGACCCTAAATAATTAATTTTGCACAAGTACTTATGTCAGAGTCTTTAATTAATGTCACCGTAAAATTATTTGCTGCTTATCAAGAAGTTTACGGGACATCAGAACTAAAAATAAGTTTTTCTAAACCGACAACCGTTAGGGATACTTTAGATTATTTGATTCAAGAAAAACCTGAACTAGAAAAATGGCGCGATGTCACCCGTTTTGGGGTTAATCTACAATTTGTTGCAGCTGATACTGTGATTAATGATGGAGATGAAATTGTGTTAATACCTCCAGTCAGTGGTGGCTAAAAAAAATTTGGCATTAAGCTGAAAGTAGGTGATTTTTTGTTTCTCAATTTGTCAAGTTTTATTATTGAATAGGTGTTCTAGAATACCTATTCAGTATCAAGAGCAATCATTAATTGAGGGGGAAACGGAAGCAAAAGAGAGATAGCGGTCAGACCCCGCGCCGACGACAGGCGCAAGGGAATGCTGACCAAGAGAGCGGTGCGACCCCGGTCGGGTTCCCCGACCTAGGGAACGCGCACCAAGATAGGGTAGTGTGCGAAGATAAAGGGGAAAATGAGAAAACAAACAACTTAACCGGGGAACACCGGTCACCGACGCGGGGTCTCGGCGCTTTTGTAGAGACGTTGCATGCAACGTCTCTACTGACTTTTGACTTCCGCGCAGCGGTACTAGTTTGAGATTTTAAATTAATGAAAAAGATAAAAACTCAGCTAATAGCTGAGTTTTTAAGCAAGAGAGATATTACGGAGTTTTTAGTTCCACTCAAATCATTATGAAATCAGTTGCTGTGAGGTTCATTTTGATAATTGTGAAAACCTTGATTATGAGATTCAAGTATATGTAAGTATTATCAAAACTATCTGAATATTTTTCCACCGTATTATTACTGAACTTGAGATTTTCGGTTTTTAATTTTTTGGTATTTATACGGAGAAAGCCTGATACTTTGCTATTTTGAAACTTGATTGATTGGTAAATCTTTTCAGCTTAGCGGTTGAAACCGCAGCTAGACAAAGAAAATTCACCTACCTAAATTCCTTGATACTTGATATTATGTAAGCCTGATCTGCGTAGGTAGACTTTGCTGATCGAGGTACAAATCTATATCACCAGCCTTAACTTTTCTGACATAACAATAATCCAAACCATTCTTGAGCATCGGTATAACTCTGGACTAATTGTAATCCTTGACTATGCAAATATGTTTTCATTTGTGAAATATTAAATTTGCGAGAAATTTCCGTCAAAATAGTTTCTCCTCGCTGAAAATTAACCATTAAGTTTAAATCTTTGAGACTAGCTTGATGAGACTCTTGACTAGTAAGATACATTTCAATTTGGCAAGCAACCTCATTGTAAACTGCCTGATGTTTGAACAAATTCAGTTCAAAATTACCTTGAAATCTTTGATTAAGATGACATAGCATATTCAAATTAAAATCAGCTGTGACCCCTTGACTATCGTTATAAGCAGCTTCTAGAATTTCTGTTGGCTTTTGCAGATCTATGCCCAATAAAAAGTAATCGCCAAGTGCTAAAGACGAAGTTACCAAATTAATAAAGCGATCGCATTCTAAATCGTTAAAATTGCCAATGGTACTGCCCAAAAAAATCACTAACTTTGGTTCTTGAGTAGATAGTTTTAACTTACTTAAAGCTTGTTCATAAGTGCCGATGATCCCCTTAATCTCCAAGCTGGAATAATCTTGGAGCAAACTATAAGCACTATCTTCAAGAATGCGACCACTAACATCAATTGGCACATAGGACAAAGGATGAGCTAGAGCTCGGTAAGCATCTAACAAAAATCTAGTTTTAGTCGAACTTCCGCTGCCTAATTCGATGAGCTTTACCTTACCCGTAACCTCGGCAATATCCGTCGCATATTGGGTTAAGATACTAGCCTCAGTTCGAGTGGGATAATATTCTGGCAACTCACAGATTTGCTCAAAAAGTTGTGAACCCCTACCATCATAAAAATATCGTGGCGGCAAAGTCTTTAGAGTGCGATTAAGAAGCCCATCTATGACATCTTGACCTTCATCACTAGCTGGCTTCGTATCGAGTAGATATTCAAAGTGCAGTCTTGGCTCATTGACGAAAGGAGCAGTTATTTTTTCTCGGGAAGAAGTTGACATGGGAACTCCAGCTAAATATTTTACTGTTGATTCACTGTTGACAAAATTCTCTTTACTTAAGATCGGCATCTTCGTCCTTAGTAGCATTCATTTCCTCTTTAAAACCCCGTAGCGTTTTCCCTAAAGCTCCGCCTATTTCAGGTATTTTCTTGGGGCCAAAGATGACTATAGCAACTATGGCAATGACTGCTAATTCTGGAAAACCTAGACCAAACATATTACAATACTCCAGATAGAATAAATTACTATTTTATTTATAGATATACAGCAAATAAATCTGCAATTAGGTCTCGTATCAGTATATCGTTAAAGGAGTATTACCCCTATCTCAGATTTGTTTGATAATAAGTGTTTTTTTAATTAGAATGCTAGAAACCTCACCACTACCTTCCCTCCGCCAAGAACAACATCCTTTAATTCGCCAACTTGCTGATTTGATTTTAGGTTGTTGGGAGCAATATCTCGATTTAGCTGAATATTCTCTTCCAGAAGGATTAGGCTATGTGGAGGGAAAACTAGAAGGGGAAAAACTGCGCATCGAAAATCGTTGCTATCAAACGCGAGCATTTCGGAAAATGCATCTGGAACTGGCGAAGATCGGCAATAACCTAGATATTCTGCATTGTGTGATGTTTCCCCGTCCTGAATATCCTTTACCAGTATTCGGTTGTGATATTGTAGCAGGTAAAGCGGGCATTAGTGCCGCGATCGCAGATCTTTCGCCTACTAATCCAGAAAAAGCACTTTCTCACACCTATAAGCAAGAGCTTAGAGAGCTTCCTAAAAATAAGTTTTCTCAGCCCAGAGAACTTCCTTCCTGGGCAGATATTTTCTCAGAGTTTTGTCTTTTTATTCGTCCTAGTAGTGCCGTGGAGGAACAGGAATTTCTGCGCTACACAGAAATTATGTTACGAGTACATTGTCAACAGGCTGTGAATGCAAAACCCTTGTCGCCTCAAGAGAAAGAATTATATTTAGCTGGACAAGAATATTATTGCAACAAACAACAAAAAAATGATAAGACCCGTCGTGTACTAGAAAAAGCTTTTGGTCCCGATTGGGCAGAATACTATATGGAATCGGTTTTGTTTGATACTCCCAAGCAAGAAGTGATTAGCGATCAGTAAAGTATTTTTTTTAAAGTTAAATTTTGATCTTTATCGATATTTACTAAAGATCTAACCATTGACACTCCCCATGCCTAAAGGCGAGGGGATTCTTGGTTCAACGAGTCTTCGTAACCCAGCAGGATCGCTCCAACTAAGCTAGAGGAAGTCTCTCCCCAAGCGTACCGCCAGTTACCTGCGGAGGGAAACCCGTCCGCAGTACTGGCGTAGGTTCCCGTATGCCCTACGGTACTTAGTCCTTTTTGCAGGATATTGATGGCCGCATTCACATCTCGATCTTCTGTGTATCCACATTGACAAACATGGGTTCTTGTCGAAAGAGATTTTTGAACTTTAACTCCGCAATGAGAACAAATTTGACTTGTATAATGGGGCGGAACCGCAACGGTTGCTTTGCCATATTTATCGCCAAAATATTCTAACCATTTTCTAAAGGTAGACCATCCGGCATCACTTATCGACTTAGCTAGTTTCCTATTTCTAATCATGCCTTGGACATTTAAATCTTCATAGGCTACCAAATCGTTAGATTGGATCACGGAATATGCTACTCGCTTGCAATATTCTTCTCGCTGCCTACTTACTTTTAAATGTTTTCTCGCATATCGTACTCTAGCTTTGTGATAATTTTTAGACTGTGGTTGACCTTTGCGATACTTCTGAGATTTTTTCCTGTTGGCTCTGTTTAACTGTCGTTCTGACTTTCTATAAAACTGGGGTATTGGTTCTAAATGACCATCCGAATCGGCATAGAATTCTTTTAATCCCACATCAATTCCGACGCATCTTTGAGTTGCCGGAAAGGGTTTAACTGTATCTCTAGGATCTAATTTGATGACAAATTGCACATAATAACCATCAGCGCGACGAACTATGCGCACTCTTTTGATTTGTTCAGGTTGAAAATAATACAAATCCCTGGAGCCAATTAGTTTTAACCGACCAATATTTTTTTTGTCGATAAAATTAATATGCTTTTTGGTTTGAGAATCTAATTTCCAACCTGAGGTTTTGTATTCAACTGACCTGTTATGTTTTTGGAATTTCGGATATCCCTTCTTTCCAGGTATATTTCGTTTGCAATTATCAAAGAATTTAGTTATTGATCTGAGTACTCTTTCGACTGCCGTTTGACAGGCATGAGAATTGAGATCTTTAACAAATTCATACTCAGCTCTTAAGTCTGTGTTGTATCTGAATAGTTCAGCCTTACCTTGGCCACGATTGTCCATCCAATAGCGAAGCACTTTGTTTCTCACAAACTGATGAGTTCTAATGGCTTCTTCTATCGCCAGGACTTGTTGCGGTTTTGGTTTAACTTTATATTCGAGAACAAACATTTGATACTTTGTACACCAGTATCAAAATAATACCACATATCATCAAATAGGTCGGGAATAGAATTCCCTCCTTCGAGTTTACCCAGCTTCGTGTTCTGGGCTTATCCCCATGTCTGAAGCCAGGGGCTTGCGCTCTCAGTTTTCTCGGTCAAGTAACGACCATCTGGACTGCTGTAATATCAGTTGGTAGTTTTTTCTATTCATAAATCATCTGTAATAGTTTCCCCTCTCCAACTAAGTTTATGTAAAATCGAGTTACATACCATTAATTTATCTTTTCATATTTTTTTTCTAGTTAATTAATAATCATTAAAATAGACTATAACTTGGTTTAGAAGGTATCGTCGTTTAAGCAAAGATTATGAATATTTACCAACCAAAGCGTGAAAATATGCTTTATATCGCCATGATAAATCTCATATTATACCAATTTAATTAATGTTCACAACAGATAATTTTTAGGTAGGGGCGATTTTCCAATAAGCCCTACAGAATCAAGTGTTGGATTCTGATTTTAAATTGGTATTAAGACGTTTAACTTGGAGTTCTTCCGGTCAAGTATCTACCTAGTTTTAATTTTTCAAACACTCTCTCTAACACTATTGAAAAAAATCTATGACAACCAGTGTGAAATATCTAGCATCGAATTTAGGAGAAAATCTCATTTTTGTAGCTATTTTGTAGCTAATTTGTTTATGCACAAATAGCCAAAAAAAGATAAATATTTATAATTTTAAGATTCGTTCAGATTTGTCGATGATTTTGTCAAAGCGCATTTTACGTCAAAATCTAAGTTCTTATTGATCAAGCTGCAAAAAAGTACAAAATTTAATATACATATTAAATATATTTTATATTTTTTTATACATATTAAATATATTTTATATTTTTTTATACATATTAAATGTATTTTGTATTTTTTTATACATATTAAATGTATTTTGTATTTTTTTATACGATACTGATTTTTAGAAACATTTGCATGATACATTTCATTTTCGAGATTAATATAGCAGTTCTTAAATAGATGAGGTACGAAATTAATCGTTTGAAGGCAGAAGGCAGAAAGTAGAGAGCAGGGGTGCGACCCCACGGAGGTTCCCTCCGCAATAAGTCGTCCGTTATTAAATTCGGTATTTCTTCTCTCCCCCTGCTTCCGAAGCTTCCCCTGCCGGCGCGCACCAAGAGAGAGGGCAGAAGTTAAGATATACCTCACGAGTCTGAGAATTGCTATAGCAAACACTCATCCCAGAAATAAAGACCGAAGGTTTTAGTAAATGATGAACAATCTTTTAAAAAAAAAGTCTAACCTGCCAGATTCTTTTGCTTACTTACCTGAAGTGAGATCGAAGTTTGTAAGAGACTCGATTTTAGAGCAGAAACCAAAAATTCGAGAATTTCCAGCTATGCCTCGTTTGCCTATTGTTTGTGGTACAAAAAGCGGTTTACCTTTTGAGTGCTTGATGACTGATGTTGTTTCTGGCTGTTTACCGGTTGACAAGATTTGCTATGGGAATTGTACTTCTTCTGGTTTCTGGTACAACCAGGGATACGATTTTGGCAAGCGTAGCCTCAATGAGTTCGATCCCGTTCGATTTCGTGAAAGTGCCCTAGCCTTATCCCCAGATCAAAAGTGGCTCCGTCAGGGCTGGGCTTCTGACTGTTCCTTCTCCCAAGAATCTTGGATCATCGTTGTTGAATCGGCAAACATTTTGGCTGAGCTAGCGATTTCCATGGTTATTCTGACTAAGTTGTATGCCCTGCCGACTAAGGAGATGCTGCAACAGCTGGTTCAGGCCGGAACTGAAATTCGGGTATCAATCTCAGCCTTGGACAGCGCCCAAGAGCTGGCTCGAAGATTAAGCTTCTTGCATAGTTTTCGAGACTTAGGGGGAAAAGCTGTTCCCTATGTCATTTCCAGCCGATTCTCGGAACCTGCTCTGGCGACCAATCAAGAGGCTATCCTCAACTGGATTGTTGAGCATGATTTTATTGCCGGTGAAAATCCACTCCGCTTGAATTCTGACAACCGAGCTCGCCAGTTCCTAGAAACTGACGGATTCTGGCATCCAAAATTCCCCGATGAATATTGGTTTGGTCGTGTCTGCCACAAGATTCCCAACTTTCTTCTGCCTCCCCCGACGCACCTAGGGCCAGCCTACACCTTACCCTTCCGGTTTGCGTCTGAGGCGATCGATCAAGAAATTCCCGGTTTGGAAGGCAACCTTCCAACCTTTGAAGAGCTACAGGCTGGGTATGAATCGCCTTCTAAGAATTTGTTTAAGCACGCCACCTATTCTATGGACAAAGACCTATATCTATCGAAAACAGCGGGTTGAACGACTGGCACCCATGACAGTCGTCATTGATGCTCCAAATACCCGTTGCTAAGATCACTGATTTTTGCTGGTCGGGTTATACTCATTCTGCACAGGGCGCACAGCTTTTCGTCCCCGTCCTTTTATCTATTTGGCAAATCAGTCGCTTGGCCCTGGAAAAATACTTATCTTATGGTTAAGAAAACACCCCAAACCTCCAAGCCCGCATCCAGAAAACTCAGGCCACTCTCTGCTGCCAGAATTGCAGTTCTTTTGGTATTAGCTGTGTTGCTAGGTTTGTTCTTAAGCTACTGGCAATTTCCTGGAGCTTGGCTCATTGGCCCCATGCTTGTTGGGGTGACTTACAGCATGTATCAGCGGAAAACCTACGCCTTTCCACCGATTCTATATATTGGCGGTAAGGGTGTGATTGCCATGGGTATTGCAACCCGTTTTGAGCCTGAAACCCTGGCGACGGTTTATCACTATGCCATACCCCTAGTCTGCTGTGTTGCGATTACCAGTGGCTTGAGCATTTTGAACGGTTATTGGTTGTGGCGTTGGACTGACCTCGATCGCACCACCAGTCTCTTGGCCTCTGTCCCTGGTGCAGCTCCCAGTATCATTGCCATGGCGGAAGAGATGGGGGCAAATGCCGTTATCGTCTCGCTCTTTCACTCGTTACGGGTTTTTCTGATTACGCTCTTAGTACCTGCGATCGCGGATCGGTTAGCCGCTCAGGCGGATACAGTTACCACCCTGACGCTCTCAGAGAATTCTCTCGTCACTCGGGGTGGATGGGCAATCGTTGCCAACTTTGCCCTACTGATTATTTGTTGTGCTTTGGGAGAATGGCTTGGCAAAAAGCTGGCCTTTCCCTCGGCTAGTTTCTTGGCTACGGTTATCGTGGGAATCATTGTGTTCTGGAACCTGCCAGCCCCCCTAGTGGTTCCCTACTGGTTATTTGCAATGGCTCTTTTAGCTATGGGTCTTACCGTTGGTTTACAGTTTAACCTTCAAAAGATCAGCCAGTTGATGAAAGCTGCTCTGATTGAAGTGGTGTTGATTTTTGGGCTCATTTTCGCCTGTTTGTTAATTGGATATGGCTTTCACAGGTTTACGCAGGTTGATGTCGTGACCTCTGTCCTGGGTTCGACCCCCGGAGCGATCGACGCCATAGTAGGTATTGTATTGGACGTTGGAGGAGATGCGGGACTAGTTTTCTCGATGCAGATTACCCGCTTACTGCTGCTGATCTTAATCAGTTCCTTGCTAGGAGGTCTCTGGCGGAGAAACCAAACGGAAGACTCTTTGTAACCCTGACTTGTCCAAGTGGGAGCTTTGCCCCCACCGCACTTGCTCCCCCTTACGAGAAAATAGGGGTTAAACATTTAAACAGTGGTAAAGTCTGCCTCTGTCAGAGTGGTGGTATCCACTCCAGTTAATGTTGCCAGGACTTCATTACTAGAAGTCAAGATGATATCTTCACCAGAGAAAGATAGGTCGTTGAATCCTATACCGCCTGACAATCCGATGCTGTCAGGATTGCTAAAGTCGGTAATCGTATCTGTTCCTTCACCTTCAGCGAGGACAAAGACATCTGGCCCATTGCCACCGGTTAAGGTATCATTGCCAGGACCACCGTTCAGGAGATCGGGACCATTATCACCCCCCAAGATGTCATCCCCTGCAAGTCCGAAGAGTTCATCAGCGCCATTACCGCCAGATATAGTATCATCACCGGCACCGCCAGTGAGAGTATCTTTCTGATTTCCGCCGTTGATAACTATTCCCGAAAGCTCTAACCGAACATCGTCAAAATTAACTATTTCACCCTCCTCTTCTAGGAGGTTGAATAATCGGATTTCCAGTGCTTCTCCCAAGTTGGGATGATCCTCGGGAACCGTAAAAGAGATGACCGAAGTCCCAAAATCTCCTTCTGTGATATTAAGGCTATTATTATCCGAAGCCAGGACAGTATCTCCTGCCAATAACTGAATCTCATAACCAGGAAAACCATCGAGAGCGCTAGAGCCAGGATTTGGCAGAGGATCGCCTACCTCAACCGATAAAGTGTATTGGGTGTTAGCTTCTAAGGTATCTGTCAGGGTCTGTGTCAGAGCGACTGTGCCGCTTCCAATAGGGTCGCCGAGAAAAATAAATCCGACATTTTCACCTTCTGGCACTCCATCAGGATGATTGCTTACGGTAGGATTCCAGACTCCGACAGAGTTAGTTTGAAGAGGAATTAGTCCGCCCGGATCGAACAATTCCCAGCCAGGCGGTGTAGAAAAGCTAATATCCCCATCTTCTAGAGGGGGGTTTTCAAAACCTGGATTAAGTATAGTTACCATGAGAAACTTCAGTATATGTATAAAACAACTGATAGTTTATAGCTAATCGCGAAGCAATCTTAATTAAGAATTGTTACTTCAATGTTACCGAGCGCGTATTGATCCTCAAGAACCGCGATCGCGCCGTCTAATAGACAATTGTTGAGAAGCCCGCGCTCTATTGGTAGGATAAGCGTCGGGAGAGCTCAAGTCGCTTCGCTCCAATTCAAAATAGATTAACTCCTCCCTCTTCTCCTGCAAGAAATTCCAGAAATTGTTCATCCATCATCCCAGTAATGGTTGTTGCCACTTCACCCAAAACCGTGTCTTCTCGAAAGGCCAGATTTTGAATGCGGGTGTCTGCTTCAATCGGAGTTTCCGCAATGTTGAACGGGGTATCTGTAAAATTAGCGGCCAGGAACTCGGCCAAGGCATCTTGCTCCGTTCCAGGTGCTGCGGCCTGAGCAATTCCCTCATCCGTCAGAACTGTGGTCAAGTCCACTCGGTCATCCCCAAAGATATCCAAGGGATAGTCATCGCCACCATCGGCCAAAAAGCTTGAGGTAACCAGTCGGATCTCTCGATTAGAATCTCCCACCAGTTCTCCATCTCGAACAATGACATCCACTACTGCCCCAGTTGCATCCACGATTGCCAAACTACGAACCCGTTCTCCCAAATCCAGAACGCCATTGCCGTTTTGGTCTTCGTTCTCATCAAGAACCTGATTGCCGTTGAGATCCTCTGCGGCGGGTCGATTGGGATCGAAGCTGAAGGCCAAGCCCCCCACTTGGAGGAATTGACCTGGTAGTGCCCCCGGCTGGGTGGCCGAAACCCCATGTTCAATCAAGATTTCCAATTCGGCTGCAGTTACCGTTAGCAACGACAGTCCGTTATTAAATTGCAAACTACCTTCAATGTCAAGCTGGGAAATGTCTCCCGCGGACTTCCCCGCAGCAGGGTTTTCTTGGGGAGGCAGGAGTTCGCCATCATCACCCACTTGACCAATCGGAGCTCTAATTCCCCCTGCATTGTTGATGGAAACTTGCACGGTGGAATCAAATGCTTGGGCGAGCGCTAAGTTGGCATCGGTGATCAGATTTCCTAGATTGGTTTCCTGGGTGCGTATAGGCTCTACCCGCGCTTCCAGAAATACCTCTGTTTTGCCAAATATTTGACTGTCCTGGGCAATAAAAATCTCCGAAACAGCATCGGTTAAGCGCCTGACCTCGGCTCCTTTGGTGCCAGGAGCAAACAAATCTGCATCTCCTGCGATCGCCGCAATCCCAGCATCGGTCGTGGCGATGACACCATTTATGGAAGCATCTAGGGCAGACGTATCGATAATGCCATTGTCGTCAAAGGTCACTACCAGACGACCCACATAGCTATATTCGGGGTTAGCACTGACAATGAGCGCCGGATCGCCGTCTGCATTCGTTGTAGATAGAGGATAGGTATCTGCGGGAACATCCCCCTCTCTGAGTACATCTGTCTCGTCAGCTAACAGAGTACCCGAGCCCCCGGCTACCACCACATCGACTCCCTGCAACAGACCAATGAGTTCCTGATCCAGCGCCAGATTCTGGAGGTGACTCAGCAGAATAACTTTATTGATATCATCCTCAGTGCCCAAGGTATTATCGGCTCCAGCCCTTAGATCATCGATCACGGGTTGGAGGATTGTGGCCAGGGCAGTCATGTCCTCAGTTCCAGCACCTGGATTTCGAACCGTTGTGCCCGTGGGAGAGGTAACTCTTTCCAGAAGGGGGGTTGAAACCCCAACAACGCCGATTTGCTCGCCGCTGCGCTCAATAATGGTAGCGGCTGCCAGCTTGGGAGTGCTACTTTCACCAGCTAAAGACGTGGCGGGGTCAGTCTCGAACGCAGTGTTAAACAGAATCTCATCTGTGAACAAGTCTGCCAGAGCAGCGTCCTCTGAGAAATCTAAATTAGCAGAAAGGTAAGGGAACTGGGTACCTACCCACCGATCATCCTCCAGTCCTAAATCTTGAAAATCTGCTTCAAGAAAGCTCGCAAACACACTTGATCCTAGGTCAAATTCATGCTGACCAACCGTGGAGGCATCGAAACCGATGATATTCATCATCGAGATATCAACCCGTCCTCCGCCTTCCCGCAGATCCGCATAAGCATCTACTGTCCCATCGCCGTCCACATCAGCCGGAAGATTGAAGAGGGTGTTATAGATGCTATTGAATAATCCACTGTCTCGAAAGGCAGCACGATTACCGGCAGCATAAAAGAAGGGCCCTGGAATCACGTTATCCCCAGCGGACAAGGTAATTGAGTTTTCCTGTTCAGTTTCTAGATAATCGACAATAGCAGCAAAGTTTGGTGCGTTTTCAACTGCAGCAACGCGCCCCTCCGGATCGGAGGTATGAAGGATTTGTAGAGTAAATGCCATAGGTTTGTTCAGTTCAAAACATTACGGTTCTAAATAGTCGGACATAAATAAACAGCTCTGTGTCAAGAAATACAAAATATAAAAAGAATACTAATTGTTATGCCCCAAGCATTTTGTCAATGTTTATAAAAATTTAAATAACAAAACCAAAATTATCCTACATGAAAAATTAATTAATAGAATAACCAAATCGACTAGATTTAACTGGTGATCTGACCATTTTTTGAATTCAAAATTCAAAATTCAAAGTTCAAAATTGACGAGCGACCCTGCTGCGGTTTCCGCAGCAAAGGAACGCGCGAGTTTGGCTCTAACTTAATTTAATAATTGTTTAATTAAGGATACAAGCCTCGTTCTTCAGAACGAAAAAAATCAAAAAGATCTTCCTTTTCTTGGTGCGCGTTCCTTGGGCGAGGTTACCTCGCCAGGGTCGCACCGCTATTTCAAGCCTCTTGCTGAAGCAAGAGGTAATCATTTTGACCGAGAGGGGTGCCGAGGTTCCCTCGGCTTACCCAATCGAGGTGTTGAATTGATAATTGATAATTTTGAATTGGAGCGAAGCGACTTGACCGGGGAACACCGGTCACCGTTACACCGCCGTTTTACAACGGTGTAACGGTGACTTCGTCAAAGATTGAGTTATATGAAGAATAAGTGTATGATGGTAAATTGCGGGATAATGGTTAATACTGTCTCAAATATAATTAACAAGTAATTAACTTGCTAGCCTAACTATTCATAAAACTAAAAAGAAATGGAGGATAATCTTTAATGACCCAAGTGGTTGTAGGACAAAATGAAAATATAGAATCTGCATTACGTCGTTTTAAACGACAAGTCTCGAAAGCAGGTATTTTTGCTGATATTAAACGACGCCGTCACTACGAAACGCCGATTGAAAAGCGCAAGCGCAAGGCAATTGCTCGCCGGAAAAAACGTTATCGTTAAGCGATTAATAACGAGATATTAAGTTTACTAAAAAATGTTATTTCTCTTGATACGTATTAAGTAGCTAACAGATGTTATTGAGAAATCAAGTAATTATTTTAAGGCGATCAGGCAAAGCCTGGCGCTGCGCGATCGCATAAGCTAGCCAAATAGTAAAAATGCGATCGCCTTAATTTTTTTTGGTTAATAGCTAACTGATAATTGTTCATTGTTCACTATTAACTGATTCTGGGTGATTGAGAAAAGGGAGATCTACTAATTCTCCAGAAAATTCTCCTATTGTGATAGATAAACCCACACCTCCAGCTTTCGTGCGAACATAGGCTAGACCAAATGGTTCTTGCTCAGTAACAGTAAAACTTGTTAATACCCCGACCTTTTGCTCTTCGAGCATTACAGGAGTCCCCACAGCCAAAGAATTCTCCTTAATTGCTTGATGCTCAGAGTTAGCAAATTTTACGCCCCAAAGTCTCTGTTTAACACCGTTATAGGTATTGAGGCGCGCAATAGTTTCCTGTCCAATGTAACAGCCTTTCTCAAAGGAAATAGTCTGCCATAATCCTGCTTCTAGAGGATTATAGTCTTCAGTCAATTCTTTGTCAGGTGCTGGTCTTCCTTGTAAAATTCTTAATTGTTCCCATTCGCGATCGCCAATTTCTCTAACCTCCTGAGCGGTTATTAGGTCATAAATCTGGGCCGCCTTTGCTTCAGGAACAATCAGATTGTAGCCAGGTAACGCCAGATCGCTACCCACTCCCAGGCGAATTTCTATCCCCTCAATCGTTATCAGTTGATGATTATAGGGAGCAAGTTCTGGTAAATCATTAACTCCCAATTGGGACAAAATGCGATCGCTACCAGCCCCAATCAGAGTCCATAAAGCATAATTAGAAGAAACATCGGTGACTGCAACCCGATCAAAAGGAAAAATAAAGCGATCGAGCCATTCCCATAAATATTGACGACGATTCGGAGCCACAATAACTAATATCGCATCTTCGAGCACATAGGTAGTTGCCAAATCGATAGTTCTGGCAGTAGAAGTGACAAATACTGTTTCACAACCCTCTCCGATCTTGAGCGACTTAAAATCATTAGTGCTTTGATTATGGAGATAAGTTAAACGATCATCCCCTGTTATTTCCAGCAATCCCCAATTAGAGCGATCGCAAATCATTACTTGTTGGTCATTCATGATTAATAGTTATAAACTGTTAAATACTAAAGGATAATTATTTAAGATTAACTTTTAAATGTTAGCTTTTAATTGATCAAAGATTTGTCGCACAGATTTTTGAGCTTTGGCTTCAATGAGGTGCCAATCAATTTCTCCAGTCTCATCTAATAGACGATCATCGATTTCCAATTCGTAACTACTTTGATCATCAGCACTAAAGATATTTTGGAAAGTCGGAGTATAGTTATTGCTGACAACCTGATAACAAAGTTGCCAAATATCCACTTCTACAGAGCGATCATCTTGAGTCAAACATAACAGATAACCAGGGATCGGATGGGTGACATCTTTGAAACTGCCCTTCCATTGAGAGTCTTCTAACTGCTTACGAATATTATCTAAAATACGGATTAATGCTGGTTGCATCAATATTTGTGCTTTGTCCCAAGCAAGTCTAGTTTTAAATTGGGGCTTCATTTAATCAAAAATTTAGATCTTAATATCTTGCAATCTATACTGATTGTAAGACGGCGATGACATTAAAGTTCACAAGGATTTTAGGAGCAATAATGGATCAGCAAATTGCTAAAGCTAATTCCAAGCTCGAGAAGGTCAGGCGTTGCTGCTATAGTAGTGACTTTTCGTAAAGAGAATTAACAAAAACACTAATGGAAGTTTTGGAGCAAATAAATCTAACAACATGCTGCACCAAAAGACAGCACAAAAGTGCCTCGCTTTTTGCCAGTAATTATCAAATATTGCTTGTTTCTCCTATAGTTATAAGACTTACTCCAGCACCACTACAAATAGGTTTTACCTTGATAGTTATATATTTTACTACATAAGGGGATATAGACTCAGACTTGACATTTACCTTCTTTATGTTAATAAATCTTTACCCAGTTTGTTGCTTTCTTGTGCTTTTTCTGTGGTAATATAATTTTCAAAGTTTTTCTTTGTTCTCGTCAAATAAACATTATTTTGGAGTATAAAAACATGTCTATCAAAATCCAATAAAATGAGAACCAACATCTAGCATATTCTGAGCAATCGAATCTTGACGACCAGCAAGCATGTGCTAGCTCGCTTGCAGCCACATTAATAGTCGGCATCTTATAATCTAGTTCAGCTAGCAAATTAGCTTCAATTGTCCCACCATCAAGGAAGTTACCCTCAAAGATCTTTGCTAGAGGATTAACCCCTAATTGCCTTTTCAGTCCTTGATATCTGCCAGCTTCCCCAGTTTTAATCGATAATATTTCTTCTCCAGGGGTAAAGACGGCCAATTTTCCTCCGCTGCCCTAGCGACGGAAAGCATTTTTGATTGGGGTTGATAATTGTTGTAGCTTATCGCTGATCGGAGTTGACACAACCCGATCCAGCGATCCAGCGCGGTCTTTGCGAGAGGAAATGCTGGGGTCTCCCCAGCTGTCTTAAAGCACTTGCTCAACGGAGGATACCTCCGCAACGCAGTGCTTCGCTATTCCACTCTCGCGGCGGGGGTTCCCTCCATGAGCGATATGCGGAGCGGTATCCTTATCCGAAGGTGTACCCTTTAGGGTTAGGACTGCATCAAGAACTGTGCCACCTTCATCAAAATTAGGGATATTTCCACTAAATAGTCTTCTATTTACCTTGCCGACAATGCTTTTCTAATTTTGTGATTGCTAGAACAGCTATTTCTCATCATGCGATTACTGAGGAAATTGAGTTTAGTAGAGTCTTAAAGTCTGATTCTTGTATAAGCTTAAACCATCATTACTTTATAGAAAGACTAACAATTAATAATCCAAAACTCTACAAAAATTTAGTTTTGAAATCATCACTATGACTCGGTTTCAGTCTGAGTAATTTTTTTAATACTATGGCTACTCGCTAAATTAGCCGTGATAAATAGCTGAAAGTTTTTTCATCTCTATGGGTAGGTTAATACTAAATAGACTTTGTAGCTTATTAATAAAAACAAAAGCTTATGGCAGATCTCATCCTCAATCCAGATAGTCAATTAGTCACCGTCGAAGATTCTTCTCCTACTATTTCAGTACTTTGGGATCAAGCCGTACAAAAAGCTGTAGTTAATTTGGCTCCTGGTCCAACAATTGCATCCCGAGCTTACAGTATGATGCATACAGCCATCTTCGATGCTTGGGCAGCCTACGATCCGACGGCGATAGCTACTCAACTAGGAGACGATTTGCAGCGTCCGGCAGTCGAAGTTACAGAAGCTAACAAGCAAGAAGCCATCAGCTATGCAGCCTATCAAGTATTAGCGGATTTGTTCCCTTCTCAAGTAGATATTTTTGACTCTTTAATGGCAGAACTGGGATATGATCCAGAAAATAGAACTACAGATACCACGACAGCAGCCGGAATTGGCAATGTTTCTGCCCAAGCTTTACTCCATTTTCGTCATTATGATGGCTCTAATCAATTAGGAGAAAATCCTAATGGTGATGGCAGTCCCTATTCTAATTATACAAGTTACCAGCCAGTTAATAGTGTCGATGAAATCCGCAACCTTGAATTATGGACACCAGAATATGTTCCCATTGATGACCCTAACGGCTCGGTGCAAAAATTTCTGACTCCTCAATGGGGAGAGGTGATTCCTTTTGCTTTGGACTCAGGAGCACAATTTCGTCCCGTCGCTCCAGAACCTTTTCTCTTAGTAGAGGGTCATGTTGATTTAGGAGCCCAAACCATTGCTCTCGCAGATGGTTCAGTCTTAGATATTGACAGAAGTTTGATTGGCTCAGTGATTAATCCTGAATTTATCAATCAGGCAACAGAAGTTATTAAATTGAGTGCTAAGCTCACGGATGAGCAAAAATTAATTGCCGAGTTTTGGGAAGATGGCGGAGGAACTGCTTTTCCTCCAGGAACTTGGATGACTTTTGGGCAGTTCGTTTCCGCTCGCGATGACCATAGCCTAGATGATGATGTGAAACTATTTTTCAGTTTAGGCAATGCCGTTTTTGATGCCGGAATCGCCACCTGGGAAGCTAAAGTTTTTTATGATTATGTCCGTCCAGTAAGAGCAATTAGGGAACTAGGCAAATTAGGTTTAATTGGGGAATTTAACTCAGATTTAGGCGGTTTCGCCATTGAAGCTTGGCAGCCTGAGGTGGGAACTCAAACTATCCTAGCTCAAGATTTTCTAACCTATCAAACTCCGGGAAGTGATCCTTCGCCACCTTTTGCCGAATATACTTCAGGACATAGTTCTTTTAGTGCGGCAGGGGCGGAAATACTTCGTCTCTTTACTGAGAGTGATGACTTTGGGGCTTCTGTAACCTTTGCCCCAGGAGAGTCTCGCTTTGAACCTGGAATTACTCCTGCAGCCGAAATTACTTTAGCATGGGATAGTTTTTCCGCAGCGGCTGAGGAAGCAGGTCTTTCTCGTCTCTATGGCGGAATTCATTTTGAGGATGGCGATCTTAATGGTCGTAGTTTGGGAAGAGAAGTTGGCAAAGCGGTTTTTAAACAAGCGCAGTTTTACATCAATGGTGGAGTAGCAACAAAAGTACTATTGGATACTCCTATTTATCGTCTGCAAAGTAATCACATCTCAGGAACTTATCTTTATACAGGAGAAGAGGAAAGCAGTCATATCCCTACAGATTTTAGTCATGAAGGTCTTGCTTTCAAAGCAGCAGTAGAAGCAGATGATGAGCTCATTGCGCTCTATCGTTTTCAGAGCAATCAAAATCCTGGAGCTTACTTGTGGGTGGGGGAATCAGAGCGAGCCAAGATCCAAAGTGATGAGAATTTATCCCAGGCTTTTAGCGAAGAAGGTTTAGCTTTCTATGTTTATGGTGTGGGTGCAGGTCAAGCTACAGAATTTTATCGCTTCCGTAGTCTAAACATTGCTGGTTCTTATCTTTATGTGACAGGAGCAGAAAGAGCTAATCTCATAGCGAATTATAGCGATAGTTATGTTGAAGAAGGAGTTGCTTTTGAAGCAAGGGTACTGTAAATTCTAACGTAAATTTCTTGGCGATATTTATCTGACAAACGTCTATCGTCATTAATCAACCAGAGAAAAATATGAGTATCTAGAAGTAGTCTCATTTTGGTTCAAATAAATCTAGAATTTCATCTGGCAAAGGATCGTTAAAATCATCAGGAACAACAAATTCACCCTTAGCTAGACCAATAGGACGGGATTTATTCTGTTGGCGATAAGATTCTACTATTCTATCTATATCTTCGTTAGTTATCGGTGTTTCTGTTGTTACAGACTGTTGTTGGTACTCCAGAAATTCTACAAACTGGCGAACTGAATTAAGTTGTTCGGGGGATAGTTTATCAAGCTTTCGAGCTAACTCTTCTCTAATATTTGTCATGACTCTAAATGGCAATCTCTAAGTTTGATTGTAGGGTATGTCAAACTTCTGTTAATAAAATGGTAGCGGGAAAATTGTATTATGCGGTCATGAAGAATGAGCTAACTCCTCGCCTTCTTTGGTAAGAAAATCAAAATTTAGGTTTAACTGTTTGTGAAAATAAACGATGAGCTTTATAAACAATTAGTATTCAATTTGTTGTCTAAAATGTATAAATGGAGAAGGATAATGATTAGTTTTTCAATTATCAATAATGCGATCGCGATCTAATAATAAAAGACTACGTAATTTCTTAGTATCAAGTCTAGTTAACCATTGTTCCCCAGCATCTACAGTTTGTTCTGCAAGTTCTTTTTTACTTTCAATAATGTCATTAATTCGTTCTTCCAATGTGCCACTACAAACAAATTTATGGACTTGAACATTGCGTTTTTGTCCAATCCGAAATGCCCGATCTGTCGCTTGATTTTCTACTGCCGGATTCCACCAGCGATCGACATGAAATACATGATTTGCTTTAGTTAAATTTAAACCTGTTCCGCCAGCTTTTAGGGAGAGAATAAATATTTTAGGGCCATTGGGATCGTTTTGGAAGCGATCGATCATTTCTTGTCTTTGAACACGGCGAGTTGCACCGTATAAAAAGATCACTTCAGTTTGTAATTGCTGTTCTAAATAGAGTTTTAATAGTTTGCCCCATTCGGAAAACTGGGTAAAAATCAAAGCATGATCTTCTTCCTCAAGAACTTCTTCCAACATTTCTGTTAAACGCATTAACTTCCCAGAACGGATTCCAAATTCTTCAGGAAGCTTAGTTATTTTCTTATTCTTAATACTCGCTAGTTCGGGATGATTACAAAGTTGTTTGAGTCGCAACAACAGAGTCAAAATTAATCCGTGACGTTTTATTCCTTCAGCTTCTTCGATTTCTCCCATCGATTCTTCGACCAGTTTTTGATAAATTTCTGCCTGTTCCATCGTTAACCCACAGAAGACATTCATTTCTTGTTTTTCTGGTAAGTCTTGAATGATATTCTGATCGGTTTTAAGCCGACGGAGAATAAAAGGTCTTACAAGCGATCGCAAAATATTTAAAGATTGTTTATCGCCATATTTTTCTATGGGAAGAGCAAATCTTTTCTGGAAAAAAGTTTTAGTTCCCAAAAATCCTGGATTGAGAAAATCTAAAATTGACCATAATTCTCCCAAGCGATTTTCTACAGGAGTACCAGTTAACGCAATGCGGAATCCTGCAGGTATCTTTCTGACAGCTTGGGATTGTTTAGCACTAGAATTTTTGATGTTTTGGGCTTCATCTAAAACAATGCCTTCCCAGGAAACTTTTTCTAGGGTTTTGAGATCCCGATCTACTAAAGAATAGCTAGTAACTACTAACTGTTTGTTGCTCACTTCTTTAGCAAAGGCATTTCTTTTTTTGCGTTGATAACCATGATGTACCCAGGTAGCCAGACTTGGTGCAAATTTATTAATTTCCCGCTCCCAATTATTAATTACCGAAGTAGGACAAATAACCAGAATTGGATTATGTAATTTATCTTGATTTTGTAAATTAAGCACAAAGGAAATAAACTGAATCGTTTTCCCTAAGCCCATATCATCAGCTAAACAAGAACCTAAACTCCAGGTCTCTAAAAAAGATAACCAACCAACTCCTCGGGCTTGATAAGGTCTTAATATTCCGTTTAATCCTGGAATATCAGTAATTGGTTCGACAGCTTTATTATCGGTTAAATTATTAATCAGTTCGGCTAAAACTCCTGTAGCGGCAAAATCTACTACAGGTAATTTCGCTAAAGTTTTGGTATCTCCTGTCGCGATTCTCAGGGCATCTTCGACTGATAAATTTAATTGTTCGTTAGATTTATTTAAGACAGCTTGGGCCGAGTTGACATCCGCAGGTTGTAAGGCTAACCATCGTCCATTAATCTCAACAATTGGCGATTGCTGCGCTAATAAAGCTTCAAATTCTTTTTTAGAAACAATAGTATCGCCGACAGCAATTTGTAATTTATATTTCAGTAAACTCTGTAAACTTAAACGTTCACCTTTTTTAGTTGCGACTTCGGCATTAATTTTAATTCCTAATCTTTGTTCGTTCTCTCCGGGAGTCAAACCAGGTGGAAAGATCACCCCAATCCCATTATTTTGTAATTCCCCAGCAGTAGCCCGAATAAATTGATATACTTCGATGGGATTTAAACTACAACTTACAGGTTTACTATTCTGTAAACTGTTAGTTATCACATCATATAAACGAGTTCCCAAACCTAATCTCTTCAATAATATTTCTTGAGGATCTTTGATCGCTCTGTTCTGATAATGTAAAACGCGATCGCTACATTGCCAAATTGTTTCAGCATCAATAATAAATTCTGGGTTATCTAAAGCTTGTAAATAATATTTTAAAGACCAATCACCCTGTTCTTTACCATTTTTTTGTTGTGCTGGAGGTTCCAATGAAAGAGCCAGTCGATAGCGATTCTGGGCTAAATTTTTATTGTTCTGATTAACAAGATATTCTTTAAAAGGTAAACTCCAGTTATAAAGAGCATTTTGCAGTCGATTAATATTTTTAGTCTCGGTTTCTATCTCAGAAGGTACGGTCGATAGCGATCGCAGCCAAGGAGTAACAGCAAGGTTTTTACTAGAAAAACTAATATTACTAATTCTTTCTTTGACCTGGGCATCAATGATTTTTGCTAAAAAATCTAATAATAATTCCTGCGCTTTAGTTTGCTTAATTTTTTCTCCAGTTTCATTTCTATAAGCAAAGCAAGCAGGGGGAATTATTTGACTAAATTTTGCTAAACGAGTTCTATCTATCTCACTATCTAACAAAGGTTGCCAAATACTAGAATTATTTTGCTCATTTTTTTGGTCAATACCAGGTAGAAACTTACCCCTAATAATTAGATCTGAACTCCAACGATAAAGATGAGACCAAAAAGATAATTCTGGAGAAATATAATTAGGATTATTCAGCGGAACTGCTTGTAAAAATCTAATTGCTTCTTGAGAATTTAAAGCAGCCCCAGATACTTGCCAATCATGATAAACTATTTTCTGCTTACTATCGATTTCTAGATTTGATACATTTTGTGAAAAAATTGGTGATATCTCTTTTTTAGTTGGCCTAATACTCGGTATATTAATGGTTTTGTTTTGAGAACTAAAAGGCTTAACCAAATCTTTAGCAGTAACTAATTTTACTTCTCTTAAGACAGCTAATAGATCACTATATTCTAAGCAAAAAGGATGGCTGGCTATTTGGTGATCATTATCGGGAGAACTTACGTTAACTAAAGAACGCCAAGTTTCCCCCCAAACAAAAAAATAATTATCATCAACCTCAGCAATCCAATTACCGTGAACTATAGACATAAGCACTAATTATTAAGTAATAAGTATTATTCCTTTGATTCTTATTAACAGCTCAAAGCTAAGAGCTAAAAGCAAATAGCTACTTATTAATTTTCAATTCCACCTTACCGTACTTTCAGTTTGACTCAAATGGGAAGTATCAGTTTGTAATGTAAGTTCCCCATCTCCAGCGGAACAAACTACTTTAGTTAATGAGCATAAAGGAACTTTGAAAGTAGGATTTCCTCTAACTAATCCTCTAGTTATACCTAAGACAGAAGCACCATGCCCTACTAATAGAATATCTTCAGAAAATTGTCTCATTAATTTACTGGCTATTTGCTTGGTGCGCCTAGTAACTTTTGCTTCCGTTTCTGGATAACTTGGAGTTACCAGAGATTGATAACGCCAGTCAATACGAGGATATTCTTCAGCTAAAAACTCTTGCGGATGAATTTCAGGGTAACTATCCATCCAGTCAGGATTAAGCCATTCACTCAATCCCGCCTCTAGCTTAATTGGCAAATCTAATACTTGTGCCACTTCATTGGCAGTTTGAATAGTTCGCAAAAATGGAGAAGAAATAATATGGGATATATCATGATTTTTCAACCTTTGTCCTAATTCCTGAGCCTGGATCAAACCATCTTCCGATAATGGGGGATCGTAACGCCTTCTAGCGGTATTAAACCATTCTGGATTGACAAAATCCAGACGATTTCCATGTCTTGCAATCCAAACAGTTTGTTTCATTGATTAATCAATTTTAAATGGCAATCAATTAAGAACAATATCAATTATAAGAAAGAATACAACATTTACTTGTAAGGGTTTGGCATTGCCAAGCCCCTTCTGCCAAACTACTATGGCAACAATTTAATATTCAACGAGACTGATAATTGGTAAATCAGGCAACTTGGTTCTGCCACCTAGAGCAACTAATTCAATCACAAAGAGAAAACCTAATACTTCTACTCCAAATTTATCTAATAATTGTGCTGTCGCTTTCGCTGTACCTCCAGTAGCAATCAGATCATCAACAATTAGTACTTTAGAGCCGGGTATAATAGCATCCCGATGGATTTCTAATTTGTCAATACCATATTCCAATTCATACTCTACCGAATGAACGTCAGCAGGAAGTTTTCCTGGTTTTCGCGCAGGAACAAAACCTGCATTTAACTTATAAGCTAAAGGAGTACCAAAAATAAACCCCCGAGACTCCATTCCTACAATATAGTCGGGAACTAATTTTTGCTGTTGACATTTTTCGGCTAAAGTATCTATGGAATGACGCAATCCTTGCGGATTATTGAGTAAGGTAGTAACATCGCGGAAAACGATTCCAGGTTTGGGAAAGTCAGGGATGTCTCGGATTAAAGATTTAAGTTCCATAAAAAAAGTCAATTATTGTAGTCTAATTATTGCTAATCTAACTAGCTGTGGCATCATAGCATCAGAGAGTGTTTACACTCTCATTATGAACAAAGCTAACAAAAATCTTGGAATATGTGCTTAATTTTAGAATGAGTCAATCTGCCAGTATCCTATCCGATTCTTCTCCGTCTATTCAAACTAAACCGGCAATTTTAAAAAATTTGCCGGACATTTCACCTTCTGCTACTAGATGTTCGACTCATACTCAACAGCAAATTGATTTACTGCTGTTAGCAATTGAGGCTCTAGAATTGGGAGCATCAGAGAAAATGCTAGCTACTATAAAACAGTTGGAATTAGAAGGTATTATTCCTAGTCGAGTGTTTTTATGGCATTTGCGTTGTAGTAACCCCTGGAGACGTTCCTATACCAGAGAATTATTGAATTTAGATCAGGCTAAAGTTCTAGTTATTCTAATTACCTCCCGTGCCAAAGAATTAACAGTGCTGATTCGACAATTATTGTTGGCTGAACAACAAATGCGGACAAAAAACTTTCCTCTCGATAATCATTTTCGGTTATCGCTATATCTTGAACGATTCCGCGCTCATTTCCGCAGTCGCATGAATTCCCGCCGTACTAAAGTATCTCTTTATTTAGCTTCCGAAGAACAATTAAACGAATTAGCCTTATCTTTATTAAAAAAATTGCTGTTTTGTACTGGAACAAAAGGCATGGAAAGGTTGTGGTTCAGTTTATTTGATGGCGAAATATCTTAATAGTTGATCTAAAAAATAAATAACCTCACAAAGATCAGGAATAGGGAACGAATTATTAATATAGAATTTAGTTGACAAATTATGACTATTCAAAAACAATATCAATTACCTAATTGTACTTTGGTTTTAGAAGGTTTTGATAATGATATAGAGCTGACCAGTCCTAATATTAGTGAGCAGTCTATAATTTCTATTTTATCAAATGCAGACGTACAATTCACCACTTCCAATCAAACTTTAAGTGGCGGTCGAGTTTTTTTAGAGAATTTAGCTCTAGCTGTTAGTAACTATGCTCAAGATTTTCTCAGTGGATTATCTCGCCCAAAAATAGTACCAGAAGACTATCCTATGATAACTATTGAAAAATCAGAAACTGAAGATTTACATCGTATTATTGTCAATCAAGATCCTCAAGAGAATCAAGAAGCTCAAACCCTTTCTTTAACTCTAATAGAATTTTTTGATTTAGTAGAAGTAATCGATCAATTTTATACTGACACTAATGCTTTACCTGATATGTCGCTACAACTATCAGCAATTGGTAAGCGTTACCGTAAACCAGAAGAACCTATCAGCGATCGCGTTATTCCTTTTATTGCTGGTACAGCTAGTTTAGCGTTTGCTGCCGCTGCGTTATTTATGATTCCCGCACCAGAAATTAAGCAACAAGAAATTCCCATCGAAACAACTCCCACAGAAACTATTCCTGAGCCATTAGAAACTACTCCCGAAGAATAATTAATAAGTACTTAGAAGTACTAAAGATGAAGCGAAATTTGACGAGAAGAAAAAGACAGAAATCTCATTTGCTTCGGATAGTAGCGGCAATTTCTGTTGTGTTAATTATACTCTTGACAAGCCAGCTATCAAAGGATGACATTCAATTGATGCCAAATTATTCTGCAAAAAACACCAGTGAAATAGCTCAAAAAGTAGAAAATCTGCTCTCGAAAATGACTTTAGCAGAAAAAGTCGGGCAGATGACCCAAATAACTCTAGAAGTAGTTTCTAAAACAGAGGCAAAACTCTACCAAAAATATCAAGTAAACCCCAAAAAATTACGCAAAGCCATTACTAAATATCATATTGGCTCGATCCTCAACTTAACATTACCAAAGGCACAATTAGAATTAGCCTCTGCCATTGCCAAAACGGGAACCCCTATTGTCTTAGTCTTAGTCTAAGGGCGACCTCGCATTATTACCCCCATCATAGATGATGTACAGGCGATTTTAATGTCTTATTTGCCTGGAGCATTGGGCGGAAATGCGATCACAGATGTCCTATTCGGAGATTAAGTAGGTAAACAAATTTATTTGTATATTTTTACAAATGTAATAATAAGTCTTTTTCTCCCCTCCCCCTGCTTCCCCTGCTCCCTCTGCCTAATAATGCACAATTAATTTTGCTTAGGTACTTATAATCCTTCTGGGAAGTTACCGATTACCTATCCCCGTCATCCCAATGATTTAGTTCCCTACGACCATAAAGCGATCGAGACAGATAATCCTAATAAATTAGACCCCCTATATCCTTTTGGTTTCGGATTAAGTTATACCAGTTTTAAATACAGTAATTTAAAACTAAATCGGCATAAAATTCGTCCTGATGAAACTCTCACGATCAAAGTAACGGTAAAAAATACTGGCAAGAGAATGGGCAAAGAAGTAGTAGAACTTTATCTCAGTGACTTATACCGTAGCGTATCACCTCCAGTAAAACAGTTGAAAAGATTTCAAGGTGTAATCTTACAGCCTGGGGAAAGCAAAACTGTTGAGTTTACGCTTAACCAAGATGATTTTGCCTTTCATGATCGCGACAATCAGTTTATCGTTGAACCAGGAGAATTTAAAATAGCGATCTCAGATTTAGAAGATATTATCATTCTTCAATGACTCAAATTATTTATGATTCCCGTCCCAGAAATTCGCTTTTTAGTTGACAATATTTGATAATAAAGATACAGATAAAATTTCTTATCAATGCGGAATCTTGTCTTCAGAGGTGATACATAATGCTTAGTTGCTTTGATGTAGCAGATTACTTTATTTGGTTCAGTAATAAGAACAATGTGAAAGTGTATACTATGACTATACACAAAAATGTTTATTATGCTCAAGCGTGGTACTTAGCAATATATGATCAACCTCTATTTGAAGAGGACTTTCAAGCTTGGATATATGGTCCCGTAATTCCAGAACTTTACGCTGAATATAAAATATGTGATAGTAGAAAGCCAATATCTATCAATCTCACTTTGCCAAGATTATCACCAGAAATAGAAAATTTTTTACAAATAATTGCTACTTCCTTTATTGATATCAATCGATTTACATTAAGTGACTTAACTCACGAAAAAGGTAGTCCTTGGGATTTAACTAGGGGTAATTTGCCACCCGATGCAAGATCTCAAAAGATTATCCCTAAAAATTTAATTAAGAATTATTACAAACGAACTTTAATTGATAATGAGCAAAATAATGATTCTGAAATGATGGGTAAATTCCTCGATTTTTTGATAAACAATACGGAAAACAATCCAAAAAAGCTTGTTTCCTATACAGAAAAGATGCTACAACAGGATAAGCAACTTTTAAATAGCATATTCTCTTAAGTGTGAAACCACTAGAAAGAAAAGGTTGGGAAATTTACTTTCATCCGTTATTCGAGCAGCAATATCAGGATTTAAAAAAGCAAATTATCAAACTAAAAAATAAACTCGATAAAGAAAAATTAATTATTTATCCAGATGTTAAGTTGTTCCAAGCAATTATCAATCTAATTGATGAGACTATCCCCTTAAACCCATTTGCTGATTATTTTGTACTAACAGGTTCACTTAAGAGATATAGTAGAGTAAAAAAGAAAGTTTTACCCAACCGCCACAGATTATTTTTTAAAGTTTTTAAAAAATAACGGAAAATAGTAATTTTATGGTTAGGTTATCCTCGAAAAGAAGGTGACAAAAACGATTGTTATAGAATTTTTTCAAAAATGGTGAATCGCGGTAAATTCCCTCATAGTATAGATGAATTGATAGATTAATCGCGTTACCCAATATTAATTATCAGTTGAATGTATTGGCTAATATATCCATAATCAATAATCATTCCTTGTTGATAATCACGATCAATTAATTTAACTCATTTTCTTTGACTTCTATTCTTCCAACCCAGCTATGACCATGGAAACGGCTATATTTACCATCATAATTTGGGAGAGTAGTAGCAGTAGATAAATTGCTATGGATATTGATCTATACTGTACGTATTCCAACACGTATAAGATGCTATGCATAAAAAACTAACAATTACGATAGACGAACAAGTATACAAAGGGCTCTATCAGGTTGTAGGGAAAGGTGAAATAAGTCAGTTCATTGAAAATTTAGTACGTCCCTATGTAATTGAGGATGATCTCGATACTGCCTATAAACAAATGGCAGCAGATGAAGACAGAGAAATGGAGGCGATGGAATGGGCTGAAGCTCTAATTTCCGATATTAGCAATGAACCGAGGTGAAGTATGGTGGATTAATTTCGAGCCCGCAGTTGGAGGAGAAATCCGCAAGAAACGTCCTGCAATTATAGTAAGTAACAATGCAGCAAATCGAAATCTTAACAGAGTTCAGGTTGTGCCAATAACAAGTAATATCTCCAGAATATATCCAAGTGAGGCATTTGTTACCTTACAGGGTAAGCAAGGAAAGGCAATGGCTGATCAACTTACTACCGTATCTAAGCAAAGAATGATAAATAAGATTGGAAATCTAACCCAGGAAGAAATGACTGCTGTTGAATTGGCAATTCGAGTCCAGTTAGGACTAACTTAGGTGTTGAGATTTTCCTTGATGAGTAAAGATTGAAATAAATCTTGGCATTGGGAAATAGGAAGTGTCAGACTAAAACTACTCTAAACCGTGATTCAAACGATAGATTTTTGCCATTTTTTCGGCATTTTGATAAACCATTATTGTTTTTTTAAACATATCTCCTGGTTTATATTCTAGATCTTTAGTTGACAAAGTTACACGATTTTTCTCAATATCTAAATTCACAATAATTGCTCTAACCCAGTCACCAGATTGAAAGATTTGTTTTAGATCTTCTACTGGCATTTTAGAGATCATAGAAATATGCAAAAGAGCATGAATGCCAGCAATATTAATAAATAAGCCATAATATCTAATTGCTGCCACTGTTCCATCAACTAATTGACCTATCCTTAAAGTGTTTAATCTCGCTATCTGTAAATTACGTAGTCTTTGTTTTTCTTCCTTCTTCTTGATTTGTCTCTTTTCAGATAAGATTTTATAATCACGATTTATTTCTTCTCTTCGTTTTTTATACCAATTAGAATCTAATTCTCCTAAAGCAATATCAATAGGTAGTGTTTTATATAAATCAGCTAGTACTCTTACTTTGTTATTTCCATATATAGATTATCATACAAAATATTTCTGAGTTCATACAATTTTTGTTGTTATTCCCTTAATTGAACTGTTTCTATACCAGTTTTTAGATATTGACTTTGTCCATCACCATACATTGCTAAACGTGTTTTCCAATCTGGAAGTTCAGCAGGCTGTTGAAGCAAAGCATCCCAATTAATATTGCTAAGAACAACAAAAGAGGAATCTGAAATACTATATCTATCTTTTATAAAATCAGTAATTCCATCATAAAAAGATTGAATTAATTTTTTAGTCTCCATTGTAACTTTAAGATAGATAGGCCTAGAAACTTTATCATCAAAAATGCACTTTTCAATTATCAATTCTATTGTTTGATTATCATTGTGTTTAGCTATCAGTGTTACACCAGAACCTTCTTCATCAATTATCATTTTTGCCGGTAATTGAGAATCTCTAATTTGCCCAACCATATATAAAATTCTTCAAAAGGATCGAATACAGATGATGCTGAAATTTGGAGACAAACACTATCAGTTTCTATCTGTATCCATATCCATGAACGAGACCTTTGAATTAAAGTAATATTCATTTATTAATCGTCAACCGATTTTTTATAAATACATCCAGAAGTACAAGTTTCGCGAATTTCCACAGCATAGAGTCCGGGTAATCCCACCTTTTCTAACTTCTCAAAAATCCAGCGCGAGATATTTTCACTCGTAGGATTCTCTAATCCAGTGGTTTCATTGAGATAGTAATGATCGAGAAAATCATCAAGTAGAGGTTGAATATATTGACTAATATCTCCAAAATCAATAATCATTCCTTGCTGAGAACCATGATCGATTAACTTATTACCTTTGACATGTATTCTGCCGACCCAACTATGCCCATGTAAACGGCTACATTTTCCATCATAATTTGGTAATCTATGGGCAGCTTCAAAATAAAATTCCTTATAAATAATCCACTCTTCCACTATATTTTTCTCATTTACTCCTATACATTCATTATATTTGTTCGTAACCAGTAACTCTTAAACATCCCTCATAATTCATAATTCATCGTTTATTTACCTTCCTTTGCCTAAAATGATTACTCGAAAAGTTTTGAGGGCGATTACAAAATCCAATCCGAGGGAATAATTTTTGATGTAATAGAGATCATAGGCTAATTTTTGATAGGCATCTTCTACAGACGCACCGTAAGGATAGCAAACTTGTGCCCATCCAGTGATTCCTGGTTTAACTAGATAGCGTAGATCATAATAAGGAATTTCTCGCCGTAAATCTAGATCAAATTCTGGACGTTCGGGACGAGGGCCAATTAAACTCATATTACCTTTAATAACATTCCAGAGTTGGGGCAGTTCGTCAATTCTGGTGACTCTGAGAACATAACCTACTCTGGTAATGCGAGGATCTCTTTTCTTTGTCCATTGTAAACCCATCTTTTCCGCATCTTGTTGCATCGAGCGAAATTTATAAACTCGGAATTGTTGACCGTTTAATCCAGTCCTAACTTGGGAATAGAAAATAGAACCAGGGGAATCTAGTTTAATCGCGATCGCGACTATAATCATTAATGGGAAAGTCAATCCCAGTAGGCAAAATGCGATCGCAACATCGAGTGTTTGTTTGAGTTTAGCATGAACGGGATGATGCAAAATACTAAACCCGGAAGCAAAAGCCACCCAATCATCTTTGATATAAGCGGGAGGAATTTTATGCCAAACTTGTTCACAAAAATCTGCCAAATTATAGATATAAATCCCTTTTAATCTCATCGTCATTAAATTGCGGACGATTTTTTCCAGGAGATTGTGACTGATATCATCGATTAAAATTCCTGACCAAGACTGCTTACACCAACGATGCAAATTATCAATGCTATCTATGGTTATTCGATGATCCGCGAGCACAGGAGATTTAATTTCGGTAGCCAGCGCAGTTTGGTTATTATAAGAATTTTGCCAATAGTGCTGCTGATGGAGAAGACTCCCCTTTTCTTGATTGTCTGTTAGCAAGACAAATTGGGCAGTTCGTTGTTGCAATTGATACTTGTCTCGGAAACTTAGGGCTTTGTTACTACTTCCGAGAATTAAAAAACGACTATATTCTTGGCTTTTATTAATCCATTTACCGACTATGGTGCGAGAAGCAATGACCCAAATAGTAAAGAAAATAACACTAATTAACAAAATTCCGCGACCAACAAGGGGTTGAGATCCCCATAACCCAGTCAGATAAATCAAAGCAGTAATTGCGGTTACCGTAGCGAGGATTCCCAACATTAATTGGTCAAATAGTCTGAATTGAGAACCTAGTTTGCTAAATTTATAACCGTCACTAATATAGAGTCCTAACAAGTAAATTATTATTAGACCATAAAGCAAAGGCGATCGCAAATCAAGAAATTGCTCCAAACGCAAAACAAAAGCTAGATTAAAACAGAGAATCAGTCCAATAAAATCGCTAATAAATAATAACCAAGTAAAAACACGGGGGAAAATAGGACTACTCATAATTTCAGCTCAGTCAAAAACTATTGGGTTTCGCTTGCACCCCACAGGTATAACCGACATTTCCCAGGAAAATTTTGATTCTCAACAATTTTTTTACTAGCTAGCTATTAAGTCTATTTATGATGGATTTGCTGTCGGTTCAATTAATGAGATGGCATTATTTATGATCGAGTAGGCAAGCAAATATTAGTACAGCAAATAATGAAAAATTTACCACCCAAAATTTGCCTGGAAAACCTGATTAAAATTTATGGAGATAAACCTCGTAAGGCTCTCAAGTTATTGCGAGAAGGTAAAACCAGAGATGACATTTTAAACTTGACAAATCAGGTTGTCAGCATTGCAGATATCTCTCTCAAGATTAATCAAGGAGAATTGTTTGTCATTATGGGGTTGTCTGGTTCAGGAAAATCAACTCTCGTTCGTTGTATTAATCGTTTAATCAAGCCTACAAGTGGACATATCTACATTGATGGAGAAGATATTGCCCATGTGAAGGAGCAAAGAATGCGAGAGATTCGATTACGGAAAATATCCATGGTATTTCAACAATTTGGGCTATTTCCCCATAAAACGGTGATAGAAAATGTAGAATATGGGTTGAAATTACAGGGTCTTGAGCAAGTCAAACGCCGTCAGAAAGGAATGGAAACCTTGGCCATAGTAGGTTTAGAGCAATGGGCGGATTATTTACCTTCTTCTTTAAGTGGGGGCATGCAACAAAGAGTAGGTTTAGCTAGAGCCTTAGCTACCGATGCCGAAATTTTACTCATGGATGAACCTTTTAGCGCTCTCGATCCTCTTATTCGACGAGAAATGCAAGCAGAATTACTCCGTCTGCAAAAAGATCTTCACAAAACGATTATTTTTATTAGTCATGATATTTATGAAGCTTTCAAAATTGGCGATCGCATTGCCGTAATGAAAGAGGGAAAAATTGTTCAGGTTGGCACGCCACAAGTAATTATGACCCATCCTGCTAATGATTATATTCGCGCTTTTCTCCAGGATATTTATGATGCTAGAGCGCTCCTACAATAACGTTAGTTTGACATTTTGACGCGATATTAATCTTTATTTTGCCATTTTGTAGAGTCTTCTGCGGCTCGAAGCTTAAGTTTGGGTTTCTTGGGATATGGCTCAGAAACCAGAGATAATTGATGGTATTGCTGATCATCTGGTTGATAATCTGATTCGCCTCTTCTTCTTTGCGAAGTTCTTTCCTCGCTAGTATCTTCGGTGATCACTTCATAAAGAATTGCTTGTTTATCAGGAGTCGATCCCTTGCGCAATACTCTTCCTAATCGCTGAATATATTCTCGTGTGGAACCAGTACCCGAGAGAATAATAGCTATTCTGGCATCAGGAACATCTACTCCTTCATTAAGCACATGGGAAGCCACTAAAGTTTTATAATCTCCCGTTTTAAATCTTTGCAAAATATCATGCCGTTCTTTAACCGGAGTTTGATAGGTAATAGCGGGAATTAAAAATTCTTGGGAAACTCGATAAACAGTGGCATTATCATTAGTAAAAATCAGAATTCTTTCAGGATCATGTTTACTAATTAAATCAATTAAGACTCGTATTTTAGCATCGGTTCCTAAAGCAATCTCTTTGGCTTCTCGATGAGCTAACATTGCCATTCTCCCTTGTGGCGATCGCGCACTAGCTTGGACAAATAATTGCCAGCCTTGGAGACTTCCTAAAGAGATATTAGACTGACGCAGAAACTTATTCCGGGTCGCGATCGCCTGATCGTATTTTTCCCGTTCTTTGGCGGATAATTTAACTTTGATTTGGACTATTTTATGGGAAGCGAGGGAGTTTCCTGAAAGTTCTTGAGCTGTTTTACGATAAACAATTCTGCCGATGAGAGTATCGAGAAATTTATGAGTGCCGTCGCTCCGTTCAGGAGTTGCCGTTAACCCCAAACGGTAGGGCGCGATCGCATATTCGGCAATGACTTTAAAAAAATCCGTTGGTAGATGATGGCATTCATCAAAAATTAGCAAAGCATATTTATTTCCCAGATTTTCCGCATTAATCGCCGCACTGTGATAGGTGGCAATCAGGATCGGGGTGCGATCGCGTGAACCTCCTCCCAATAAACCCACTTCAATGTCGGGAAAAGCCGCTTCAATCTGAGCATACCATTGATGCATTAAGTCCAAAGTGGGCACCACAATTAAGGTCGTGCGGGGTGTCGCTTCCATTGCTAATTGAGCGAGATAGGTTTTCCCGGCAGCAGTGGGTAAGACCACTACCCCCTGTCTCTGTTGCAATTTCCAGGCGTATAGAGCTTCTTTTTGATGGGGATAGGGTTCATACTGAAAACTCGACTTGAGTGTCAGAGGATAAAATTCCTTGGCTTCATCGGTAAAGTCTTTGTTATCTGCTTGTAAAGCTTCGATGAGAGGGCGATAGTAAATAGCAGGAATGCGAAATTTTTCTATGCGATCATCCCAAGTAGCAAAATCAAGCCAGGATTTCCCCCTTGGTGGTGGATGGAGAATCAAAGTACCGCGATCAAATTTTAATCGAGGAAGACGAGGCATAATTATTTGGGCAACAAAGGATAAAAGTTTATTATTTCAGGAAAAACTTGATAAGAATCATACCTTAATAGATTGCTTAGCACTTTTTAAGACAAAGTAAAACATCTTCTAGAGCGTCGATTCAGTATTCATAAATTTCCTATTGGTGGGAGATTCGGTGATTTCCAGAAATATTTTTACCAGGTTTGGCTCCGATTGATCATTCACGAAGTCAGAGAAAGCAGCATCTTGTGTTGATGCGCGTTTCTTGGTTACCATTCCTTCGCTAGATCGGTTAACCCGAAAGAGATTGCTCGTCAATATTCAATGATAAATCGTTACAATTTAACTAATAAAACAGCAACAAGACAACTAATTAGATGATTCCAACCGTTATTGAATCCTCAGGTCGCGGCGATCGCGCTTTTGATATCTACTCTCGCTTACTAAGAGAAAGAATTGTCTTTTTGGGACAACAAGTAACTGATGAAATAGCAAACCTCGTGGTAGCTCAACTTCTGTATTTAGAGGCAGAAGATCCTGAAAAAGATATCTATCTCTATATTAATTCTCCTGGTGGTTCTGTCTCGGCAGGGATGGGAATGTTTGATGCCATGAATCATGTTAGTCCTGATGTCTGCACGATCTGTATTGGTTTAGCCGCTAGTATGGGGGCATTTTTGCTAAGTGCTGGGGCAAAAGGGAAACGGATGAGTTTGCCTAATTCACGAATTATGATTCACCAACCCCTTGGTGGTGCTCAAGGACAAGCAACAGATATCGAAATTCAAGCCAAAGAAATTTTGTACTTGAAACAAAAACTGAATCAGCATCTAGCAGATCATACAGGACAGCCCTTATCAACAATTGAAGAAGATACGGAAAGAGATTTCTTTATGTCTTCAGAGGAAGCCAAAGATTACGGTTTAATTGACCAGGTAATTACTCGTAAGCCTTCGGCGACTAATCCTCCTGTAGTTGCCTAATTGCTAATTGCTCAAAGGTGGGAAATCCCCACCTTAGCTTTTTTAATTGTCAATAATCAAATGAATTAAACTTTTGTTGATCAAATCTCTACGACTGCGGACTTCAAGATTAAATCTCAGGGGGGAACCAGGTTTTATCTAATAATTTCTCTAAACAGTAAGGACATTCTTCAGGAAAATTCACAGAGAATCCTGTTTGTTCTTGAACATATCCTAAAGCATCTTGATAGATAAGGTCTAATTTATTAGCTAAATAGTTATGCAAATTAGTTGTTAAGTATTTTCTCAATTGAGTCCGAAAACCTAAGATTTCTGCTCTCCAATGATTCTTATTTCTTTCCTGCTCTCTTGTCCAATATTGAAGTAATAATAAATGCCTGATAATTTGTTCTAAAAAACTGCTAACTCTATTTTTATCTTTTTTACCCAAGCTCTCTAATTCCCCAATTAAATTTTCCAAATCCAATTCAGTAAAGCATTTTTCCTTGAGTATTTTGATGGTTTCTTCTAACCAAAGATTTTCATCAATTTCGTAAAGATTCTTTAATTGATTTTGGTTTAAGGTTTTCATTATTATTGAGTTTGAGTTTAAAAGTATCGTCTTGATGAATTATTTATTTTCTAATTGTACAGAACCAGAAGATAATAGATAATGCGATCGCAACTGTTAATTAGTTAATTTATATCTTAGTATGAACGTAAACAGTTATGGTTAAATTGAGCCGTCGACAACTATTACTAGCTGGATTTTTTACAGGAGCAGGAATCTCGATCACCACGTCTCATTTTCGTGACCAAATCAATGGGGATAAATCGTCTCAAGGGGAGAAAGGCTCGGACATCGCCTATGAGGCTAAGATCTCTGAAAGTGAGATTCGTCAGATTAGACGTTCGGTTAATCTCAAGCCACCCCTAATTCCCTATAATCGCGAGATGTCAAAGATTTTGGTTCGTTGTTGTCGGTTGGCGACAGAACAATATCTTCAGGGATTAGAAGATCCTAAATATAACGGTGCGATCGCAAATTTGCCCAGTTACTTTTCTCAACTCAATGATTATGAACAAATTACTGCTTTCCGAGCGATTCGGCAAAGATCTTGGCTGGAACCTCTAATGAAACAAACTTGGCTGCGAGATCTGATTCCCAAGACAGATTTAATCTACGCTGGTTTTATTCTTAAATCTTCTGTCAATAACATTATTGTATTTAGAGGTACTCAAGAAGCCAAGGAATGGATTGCTAATCTTAATGTCCAACAAATTGATTACCAAAGCAATAATCCTCAGGCTGGCAAAGTTCATCAAGGCTTTTACAATCTTTATTTCAATGGTTTAAAACAATTTCTTGATGAAGCAATTGGTCGGCTCAATCCTGCTATTCCTTGCTATGTAACAGGTCATAGTTTGGGCGGAGCCATAGCCGTCCTCGCCGCACTCGATCTAGCCCTAAATTTTAGTAATTTAAAAGAACAAATACAGATGTATAACTACGCCCCACCGAGAGTAGGCAATCCTAGTTTTGCTAAGTTTTATAGCGACTTAGTATCCAATAGCTACCGCGTAGTTAACCAGGCAGATTCAACTTGGCTCTTACCCCCTACCCAACTAGATAATGCAATCTATCTGCATGTCGGACAGCGATGGTCATTTATCAATCAAACAGGAGATTTGAATCCCAATCATCAGTTAGCCGCTTATCAAGACGCGATCGATCATAATGTTGAGATATCTCAACCCATTATCGCTCCAGGAGTGTTTCAGAGATAACTCGGGTTTTTAGCTTAAAATTAACAGTCACCGTTAAAATCCCTGTGGCTCTATAACTGGACAGTGCGAAGTTCTTTTTCGGAAAAGAAAGATCGAGAAAAAAGACATCCCGATACTCAAGGAGTAGGAAATGTCAGATACTGACTGAGATAATCACAACCAGTCAGTGTAATGAGAGAATTA
>JASJDR010000263.1 GCA_030065615.1 Xenococcus sp. MO_188.B8
TCAGAACAAACTACTTTCTTTGATAATCTCTACTACGACGAACTGGCTTTACTGGTAACTAAATTCTTGGAGATGAACAAAGATTTTTTCGTGTCACTGGGCAAAAAACTAGGCAAGGCGGTAAACTCCGAACCAGAACCGTCGAAGACTGGGGAAAACAAGTAAGTAGGTTAATTGCTGCGGGGCATAGTTGGAGTGAGATTCAACATTACACTATCCCCCAGTTAAAGTTGTTTGCTAAATATGCCGTGGAACTTGAGAGGGAACGACGGGCATTGATGGTTGCGGATATGGCGATCGCTTCTCAGGGGAATAGCAAGGGGATTATGCAGAAAGTTAAGGAGTTGTTGGGGTAGTTTTTGAAGTAGGAAATAGGAAGTAGGAAATAGGAAATAATACTACTTCTTATTAATCAAACGGTCGTGGGAAAAATAAGTGAGTCAAGAGTCAAGACTCAAGAGTCAAAAGTTTTGCCGATACTACTCTTGACTTTTGACTTTTGACTTTTGACTTTTAACAGAGTGGCTACAAAAACATTAGGGGTTAAGTTTCAGGTTGCGGGGGTTAAGGAGGCTCAGGCAAGTTTAAATAAACTACGGAATAGTCTTAATCAATCGCTGAAAAACAATAAAGAAGCTGTTGCCACATCATTGAAGTTGAGCGAGCGCCTGAAAAACAGCTTTAACTTCCGTCGCAGTAGCCCAATACCCAATGAGCCAAATCAACCAACGGACAGTAGAGAAACGGCGAATAATATTGTTAGATTAGACCGCTACTCCATTGATGAAATTGCGAAGAAGCTGGGACAAGGGGGCGGGGGTAATTCTGACCTTCCTGATCCTGTGGGGACGATTCGACGTAAGGGGATTATTGGCGGAACTGTTGCGAACCTTGGGTTTTCTGCCCGTTCGATTTACAAAGGATTTCTGGAATCTATTGGAAGTGGTTTGGGTTCAGATTTCGGCGAGGGACTGAAAAAGGGACTACAAGAGGATCTGGATTTATCCTTTAATCGGCGGGGGGAAGTTGCGGGTAAGACTATTTCCTATGGTGTTGCCGAAGGTGGTAGGGGACTATGGGACGGATTCAAAAACTTCATGGATTCGATCAACAATGCCAAGGTTAGGCGGGAGAATCCAGAACAAGCCAGAGATGATGTTGATACTGTCAGTAAGGCATTAGTAAAGTTGGTTACGGTACTTCCTAGTAAACTTGCTACAGGCTATCGTCGTTCAGCAGTTCAACTTGAAGGCTTGCCGAGAGTTGATAAACTGAAAAAACGTCCTGAAAATCAGGGTAATCAATTTAAAGATACTACCGACCATGTGGTCTACACATTCAGCGGTTTTGGAGGACAAGAGGGAAAAGGCGGATATAAGCTTGCCGAAATGCTTGCCGAACATGCCGATGAATTGACAGAAATAGTAGGAATGGAAAATCGTTTTACTGATTTATCCACTAATTACAAAAAGACTACGCAATGGGTAATTGAAGCATTAGGCACGATAGCAGCAATTAACGTCAAGGGGTTTAATCCTGATGCGATCAAGGGTTCGGCACAGATAATTAATGACCTCGATGCCAATCCTAATATTAAAGCAACTATCTTAGGTCATTCAGCAGGGGGTTTTCCTAGCGAGGAAATTACCCAGATTCTTAATTTGCTGGGGTATGGTGATCGCATTCGGGGGATATCGGCGGGAACTCCCAACCTCAAAGGGAGAATCGACCCAGATAACTTTATCCGTGTCATGGGCGACGGTGATAACAAGATGCGGAACCTGGAAAAGGCTGTTGATCCGATTGGGTTCGTGGAGAATGACGCAGATATTTTAGAAGGAGTTGGTGATCACTTTTTTGAAGATTATTTAGAAAGTGAAGAGTTTTTGGAGATAGTTTTAGGTAATCGAATTAGCGGTTTACTAAAACGTTATCAAAAGTACCTAGAAAATTTAGCTAAAAGTAGTCAGAACCTAGCTAACAAGAGAATTAATACTTTACTCCCTGGTTATAAAAACTTCACCTTAGACCAAAAGAAAACTAGTGCTGAAGACTTAAGTAAATACCTAAAAACTATTATTAGTAAAAGGTATCGTCAAGCGGTTAAAGAGAATGACCTGAACTTAGCCAAAGAATTAGGTGAAAATCTCATCAGACAGATTCAGTTTTTGAGAAAGATCTACGGCGATATTATCGATGAGGGTGGAGTAGATCCGAGTATATCAAGCAAGTTAGGTAATTTAACTAAGATTCAGCAGGAAGTAATTTCAGGGCAACCCAACCTAGAAGGGTATGACTCGAAAGGACTAGTAAATCACTTCGGCGATCAGCTTTCAGGTGAAGCTGGATATGTGGTTGATGGTTTTGTGGAGGGAATTAAGAATCAATTAGACCGCGTAAAAGATGTCGGGGATGAGATTGGGGAAAATCTGCAAGATGGGACGGATGAAAATTTAGGCATTGCTTCTCCTGCTAAACGCTTTATTAAAAAAGGTTATGAGGTAGTCAAAGGGTTTATCATCGGCATCAAAAATGAGTTTGGTGAGGTGCGGAATACTGGGTCAGATTTAGGTGATGAACTGTCCGATGGGGCTGGAGAAAGTACCAACAAATTTAAAAGCTTCTTCTCTCAAATAGGCGATCGCTTTCCGCTGCTGAAGAAATTTAAAGGGTTAATTGGGGGAATAGCCACTCTATTTTTAGGGGGTTTGGGTATTCGATTCGCGATTAATCTGATCAATCAGTTGGGTAAAGAAGCATTAGCCACTGCATTAGAACTAGAGAAAGTTGATAAGGCGATTATTTTCATTTCGCGCAATCCCATTGAAGGTTTAGGAAATCTCAATTTTATTAGTCAGCAGGCGAAGGCTTTATCAGTAGATCTTAAACAAGCTAAGGAAGCCTACGCAGGGTTGTTGGGTGCAGCTAAAAATACGCCCTTAGAAGGAGTGCAAACCCAACGGCTCTTTAGTGCTTTTGCTGCTGCTGCGGTCAATCGTGGGGTTGATGCTCAAGGGCAAAGCCGATTATTTACTGCCTTGGAGCAAATTGTTTCTAAACGAAAATTGGGAGCCGAAGAAGTTGTTCAACAAATCGGCGATATCTCAGGGTTTGGGGATTTTAAAAATTTAGTGCAGGAATCAATGGGGGTATCTTCTGCCGAACTTGATCAGATGATGCGCCAAGGGGAAGTCGGTATCGATGTTTTACCCAAGGTAGTAGCTTTGATTGAGGCTCAGAATGCTTCCGCTGATGGAACACAGACAGCACAACAGGCATTAACTAAATACAATAATTCCCTGCTGGAGTTTAAAGGCACTTTGGGTTCTATCCTTCAGCCATTAGAGAAATTCAAGCTTAATGTTCTTTCTGCTGGACTAGATTTTATCAGCGAGAAATTAGAGTTGATCTTTACCTTAATTGGCATTACTGGCGGGGTGGCACTACTCGCTATGTTTGGTCAGGTTAACATGCTTACTTTGGCTAAAACTGCCTTGGGTAATAGTATTAATTTCGTTACTGCTTCCCTCCAGAAACTTTGGGCTGCTAAATTTGCTTTAATTGCTGGCTTGTTGAAATTAGCTGGAGCATACGCCTTGGTAACTGGTGCTTATTTGGCATGGAAAAATGTAATTGATTTATTTGAGAATCAGTATCAGGATATTGAAGATGGTGCAGATAAGATGGCGGCTGGTATAGACCGCTATCGACAAGCAATTGAGGCGGCAACTAATTCTCAGGCAAAATTCAATCAGTCTCAGCAGAAATTGAAACTTAATGAAGGATTGGAGTTAAAAGGATGGTTTCAGAATTTACAGGGTGTAGCAGGGGGTGACAGACTTAACTTTGATAACTTAATTAGAAAAAGACTTGATTGGGTTTATGATCGCCCAGGTGGTCAATTTTTACAATATGGCCCTGCTGCATTATTCATCAAGGGCAGTAGAGGAAACTTTACTACTGAAGCTGAAAGAAGAGATGCCGACAGAAAAGTAGCTACAGGTAAGGTAAGTTTTAGAACTAATCAGTTACTAACTGAATCTCAGGGGGCATTTACCGCTGCTGACAAAATTAATGAGTTTGACCGTCAGATTAGAGCGATTCAGGCACAGCGGTTAGAGTTACTGCCTGGGGACAAAGAGGCATTAGAAGCATCTCTGGAGGCTGAGAGGGAGATTGCCCAGGAGCGGGATAAATATCTCAAAATTCTCACTACTTACCAACAGGAATTACAAAACGCGATCGCGCAAAATAAAAAAGTTCTGGAAAATCCTGATCTTGCTGATCTTGAGAGAACTAGGGCGCAAAATGAGCTTGATGCTACTCAAAAAGTACTTAATAGGATAAACGGCGAAATTTCTAGGGTAACTAAAGCCTTAAGCGAGTTTGAAAAAAGACTGCGAAACTCCAGCGAGAGGATCAATAACTTTATTGAACGTCGAGGGCTAGAAGCTCAGGCAGAACGTAGTCAGATTATTACTGAAGGACTGGAGTTAGGTAAAGGCGATCGCACTATTCAACTGGAACTTGAACAAGCTTCTCGTCGGGAACTGAATGATTATATTGCTGAGTTAGAAAAGACAATTGATCAAGGGCGTAAGCGTTTAGAATCTGGTGCTTTAGCTGATGGTTATCGTTTAGTACAGGAATCGGCAGAAACTAATAATTTGACCCTCGACACCGATACTATAAATCGGATGTTAAGTAAAGATCGAGATCAAGCTCAAAAAGATGCACTACTTGAGCTGAAGGAACTTAGAGAGAATCGAACCAAGCTCAATCAATATCGTGAGCAATTGGCTCAAAATCTGCAAACGAATCGAAATAGTTTAATTGACTTTAACCGCACCATTAATGACTATTTCTTCCGCATTACTCAACAGATAAAGGAAGCTCAACTCGAAACAGAACGCTTACTCTCTCAGATTTTCTACACTGATATCAAAAATAAATTGCGAAGTGCGATCGCACCAGGCTCAAACACTTTTGTCAACGGGATTATAGATAATATTCAGTCAGTGATTGACCAGGCATCACAGGTAGCGCAAAAGGTATTTGGCGATCGCGCTGCGTCATTGGGTTTTGAGTCGGAAAGCCGTTCTCTGTTTACGGAGATGCAGGATTTTATCAGGCAGATTGGTAACGCTGGTGATGCAGTTCAGCTATTCACCCAAAGACTGAATGGCAGCAAACCTGCACCTAATTTGAGTGAAAACCCTTCTGCAGGAGATAACTTAACTGCACAGAGCAATTATTGGTAAAGAATCAGCAGGTAATTTTAAGGCTGTTAACCCCGACTCTGGTGCGTTAGGCTATGGTCAGGTTATGCCTGCCAATGTTGCTAGTTGGACAAAAGAGGCGTTAGGGAAGAGTTTAACACCACAACAGTTTTTGAATGATGCCCAGGCTCAAATCAAGACTATCGATTTTAAATTAAACCAATATTTCCAGGGAGAATTAGGTAAAGGATTTGATATTGATACTGCGGTGCGACGGGTAGCTAGTACTTGGTATAGTGGTCAACCAAATCTCTATAATGATACTCGTCCGCAAACCTACGGCGCAGGTAGTTATCCCAGCATTGATAGCTACACCACAGAGTTGAAAGCTGATAGTTCTCCTGAAGCATTAGCCTCTGCAAAAGTTGGTGAAGCAGCTAAAACTGAATTACAAGGCTCTCTGACTAATTTAGAAGCCAATTTAGAGAAAATTAAGGCTATTCAAGATGATTCTGCTGATTTAGAAGAAAAATATACTCAGTTTGTTGAATATCAAAATGAACTAAAGATACACCAGGAGCAGTTAAACAAACGCTCCCTACTCAATAATCAAAAACTCGCCTATGCCGAGCAGCGAGGAATTCTGGAAGCTCAAAGAAAATTAAAACTCAAAGCTGAAGAATTGCGTTTGGCAATTGCGATCGCCTGAATCCTCTTATGTTAAGTTCGTCAGCAGTATCGGCAAACTTGAGACTTTCCTCTAAAGTTTCGGAATCGCCAACTTGGGAATAAACCAGATTTTTATTCAGCCACAGGCGGGGAATGTCCACGACGGGACGAAAGGGACACTCGCAGAATATGGAAGCATAGTAACCATAGTAAGAATAGGTGGTAGTTTCTACCTTTGCCCCTTTCCCCTGCTTCTGCTTTTTCTTAGTTTCTTCTTTGTAGCTAGTCCAGATGCGATTCCCCGCTACTCGAACCGTCCCCCAACACCAAGGTAGGGAAACGCCATAATTACTTTTGGCAGTAGTTAAATCCTTTTGTCTTGCCCCCTCAAATTGTTGGGCGGGAGTCAAAGCATAAGTTAAGCCCGCCGTAGCTAGGCTCACGGCTGCTGATATCAGTACTGCTTCTCCGATTGCTGACATATTTTTTTAAGTAGCAAGTAGTTATTTCCTATTTCCTATTTCTTACTTCTGCCATCTGCCATCTGCCCTCTGCCTTCACTTGGGAATTATAAGACTGAGAATTGGATAGAAAATAACTATGAAATTTGCTGTTGATATTGGACATAATGCACCCTCAAAGGACACGGGGGCTGTTGGGGTTAATCAAGTTAGAGAAGACGATTTAACTAGGGAAGTTGGGGAGAGATTGATTGAATTATTGGAAGCTGCCGATCATCAAGTGATTAGAACTGCTCCCAAATCTTCCACTAATGTTACTCAATCCCTAAGACATCGTTGTAATGTAGCTAATCAAGCTCATGCTGATATCTTTGTTTCCATTCACTTCAACGCTTTCAATTCCCGCGCTTATGGTACGGAGGTTTTTGCAACTTCTAGAATTGGTCGAGGTATTGCTAACGAGATTTTGCAAGAAATCTGTGAGTTAGGTTTTTATAATCGCGGTTTCAAAACTGCTAACTTTTATGTGCTGCAAAATACGACTATGCCCGCAGTTCTGGTTGAATGCTGTTTCTGTGATAGCAAGAAGGATATGGATCTATATGATCCTAATTTAATGGCACAGGCGATCGCATCTGGGTTAATTGGCGATTTGCCTCCAATGGATAATGATTTACGCACTCTAAGAGTTACAGATAATACCTGGCTGAAAGCAACAACCGAACAGTCAGAAAAATTGCCCCCCAGTCAAAAGGTTTGGATGAAGGTGGGTAAATATCAAGTATTAGCAGCACTACCAGAAGAAGAAGGGCATCACTTTATTCGCCTGCAAAATGGCACTGAAGGGTTTATCTTTGCAGGTCATTGTGAGGTGAGTTAGAGTATTACTGATAAATTAAGAAGAGTTAACTGATTAGACTTATAGACTGTTTGGAACCTTATTTAACCCTTGTGAAATAAGGTTGTTTTTTTAGAGGTTTTATTTTATGACTTATGGTAATTCTGAAATAAGGTATCACACTAAATTAGAGAAATCCCTAGCATTAAGATTAAGCTTACTTGAATATCAACTTAATCAGTTGAAACAACAAAGTATTTCTGAATCTCAACAAACAAAGAAATTGCTTGAGCGCAAACCTCAGCCTTTATTGTTAGGTAGGTAGAGCGATCGCACAAATCAATTGGGAAAAAATAAATATTTAGCAACAGCTAATACTGTCCCCCCCGCTATTGCCCCAAGAGCAGTTCTACTTATAGTTTCTTCATTGCTTAAACGTTTATCTATTCCAGCGACTCTCTCTTCAATTTTGACAATAGATTTTTCCACTTCATTAAAGCGAGTATTTATTTGCTTGAACTCGCTTTTCATTTCCGTGTTTAAATTGTCTATTTTAGATATTATTTCTGTTAATAATTTATCAGTATTTTCAGTAGCCATTGCTTTTGTGAAATTACTTCATCTTAAATAATGCGATCGCTAGTAAACCAACAATTCCAAATACTGCAACAATCAACGACCAAATCTGCGCTCTTTGTGTACCATCTATTCTAGATAGTTGCTCTTTCATATTCTCCTGATTAGCTTTAATTACCGCAACATCAGTTTTTATTGCAGAAATATCCTGAGTTATCCTATCTAGTTTATTTATTATTTCCTGCTCAGTAGATTGAGTCATTTTAAATATCTATATAATGCATTTCTTTTGTAAATTTATACTTTATATTTATTGTTTTTTTTCGGCAACTTTTAAGTTGCTAAACGAAAACAGCATTGTGAAATGAGATCTAGCATCAGGTGGAAGAGCTTGGACTACTTTTTGCAAGTTGCCACTGTTCATTTGATGTTTGCCATTTCTAAATTTTGATATTGCACTTTTATTGATTCCGCTAATTCGTGCAATTTCATCAGCACTAACTTTATATTCATTTAGAACGTAATCAAACGCCTCGTTAGGTGTCATTATTAGACTTTATAACTGGTCTTTTTTTCAGAAACTTTTAAATTATGATATTTATTATCTTCGTCATTTTTAAATAAACATAATGCAAGTAAATGTGATTTAGCAGTATTTGGAAGAGAATAAGCAATTTTAAAAAATGTAGAGGTCATCATATCTTTATGACCATTTCTAAACTTTGATATTTCATGTACGTTGACACCGCTAGCTTTTGCGATATCAACTGCTTTTAGCTTATGCACTTCTATTACTTTGTTGAGTGCCTCCCTTGGGTGCATAAATTTACCTGCAAATAAATATTTAAACTTTATATATTTTGCTTTTCTCGTTAAGGACAAGTCTAGAATTCTCAAAAAGAGACTCGCACCCACTTGAAATAGTCCAAAATCTTTTATATGCTTCAATATTTATTTTTGCTAATGCTTCACTAATTTTGATAATAGTATCGCTTTTTATAGATGTATCTTTTCTAGCTCTTGAAATAGCATTTTTTGACAAACCACTCTGACTGGCTAAATCTACACCCTGAATATTAAATTCAGCCATTACCATTCTCAGTGCTTTATTAAATGCTGTTTCAGATACATCTTTAGAGTGCATAAATCTACGCAACCGTTTATTTATATACATTTTTAACAGAAATCAACGCCAAAAGCTATCAAGTCAAACGTTGACAAAATATTTTGCCTGTGCAAAAATCACTTTAAAAGGTTATAAATACAATTAAATGAGTAATTTAAGAATTAATGCAGAACACATTAAGGCTGCCAATCCACCACAATTTGCAAAGTTAATGGGTGTAACTACTTCTAGTGTGTATCGGTATTTGGAAGGAGAGCAGATCCAAGTATTAGACATCTAAGACAGGCTTCCATAAGGTTAAACATTCCATTTGCAGAGTTATTTGAATTATTTGGAAATTGGATAGAGCAAGAGAAAAAAAGAAGATTATTACAAAAAGAAATTGAATCTTACTTCAAGTCTCTAGCCAGTATAGAAGTCGCCTAAAAATAATTTCTCTCTGTGCGATCGCAATTATGCCATGATTCACAATCCGTAACATATGAAAACCTTTGAACAACCACCCAATCTAAGGGACATTCCCCTAGACCGACAAATAGAATTGCAAATCTTGAAAGTTGATCGCCTGGATCTCCAACTAAAACGATGCCAACAAAATCGTTTAACCCAGCCAGATTATCTACTGCCTATTTACGACCAACTGGCAGCAGCGAAAGCGGAACTTGCTAACTTGCAACTACAGGAAATCAATCAACTGTCTATTGGCGATGTCCAAAGCAGTCATGATTTTTGTTTCTGATTTTCCGAAATTTTCAATTTATTGATCTCATCTCCATAAGACCAGAGCATATTAAAATGCGCTCTTGCTTCTACAGGTAAAGCTTGTACGTACAACTGCAATAGGTCTTGATTAATTTTTCGATGCCCATTGCGAAATTTAGACACATCTGATTCAGACTTACCGATAGCTTCTGCAATGTCTTTAGCTTTTATATTGTATTTTTCCAAGACAAGATCGTAAGCCTCAGATGCCTTCATTTTTTAAGTAACAGTCAGTTTTGGTGTTATCTAACATGATGCCTCAGACTTGTCAAAGTAGACAAGTTTTTGAATTTTACACAGAAAGCGATTAATATACACTTGTCCAATATGACAACAAAAATATGAGAGTATCCGAATTTGTTGAGATGCCAGCTAGAGAAGCGGTCCACTAATAGATATTGACAAACATGATAATCTATGTGTGAGCTCACCACTAAGTTATCAGGAGCATGGAGATGCGTCCCCAAAACTGGACTCCACCGATTGAACTGTCT
>JASJDR010000005.1 GCA_030065615.1 Xenococcus sp. MO_188.B8
TCAACTGTTGCTGCATCTAAATCTGGAAAAATTAAATCTTCAAGTCCCAACGATTTTCTTAAATTTTCTAGTTCAGTAATACTAGAAAGTTCTAGAGGATATCCTTCTTGTTTAAGCCGTTCCTTGTATTCCTGCTCATATTTTTCAAGGTTATCTTGATACAAGGGTTTTATTGATTCCTTCTCAAATATTTTTACTATTTTTTGATCAAGATTATTTAATTCTTGCAATAATAAATTTAGTTCTTGACGGCTCTTAGAATTCAAAGGATATCCATTTTGATTAATTTTTTGTAAAAATATATATTTGTAAATCTTTACACTTGTATCTCTTTCAAGTTTCTCTTTCTCTTGCCCAAATTGATTATCTAGATTTTCTTGCTTAGTATCATAGTCTGACTTTAATTCTCTTATTTTTTCTCTTGTGTTAAGGCTTAGATTGCTTATTGATAATTCCCAAGAATCTTTAGCTTCATCATTCGAATCTAATGCAGTAGAGAATATCGGCTTAGATAACAGCTCTTCTATTAAATCTATTAGCTTTTCACTGTCTAACTTAGATTGCGAATTTTCTTTTATATAAAACGCATAGTTTGTGTCATCTGACCCTATTTGACTTATTTTTTTCTCATAATCCTCTACATCTCGTAATAATTTTTTATTATAATCATCTAGCTTTCGCAAAAAATACCCCTTACTAGCCTGTTTGCGTTTTTCAAAGTCTTCTTTAAGAGTTTCTCTGTCCCTTTCGAATTTATAAATTACTTGTTTTATATGATTATACTGATGCCCTGAAAGTTCAAGTTCAAAATGTTGAGTAATTTTTTGCTCAAAATTATCAATGGATAAGTCACGGCCAACATGTGTACCGCAGAAAGCTCTAATATCGTTCATAATCTGTCATCTTGAAATTCAAAGAGGATTTGATAGTTCTTAGCTAATTAACATCGAGTTTGTCAGAACTACTCGAGCTCTATATAGTTATTGAGCGTTAGAATTTTAGCAACCACTTGGAAATCAGCCTTGCTGTTTGAAATTACCAATTTTTAAATTGCCACCAATTTCTACCTCAGTGAAAGCTTCCTGAGTAACAGAACCACCTCCCGTAGCTGTTTGTTCTACATCACCTATTTCCGCATCGCCTTTGACGTTAACACCCTTAAAAAATATGTGGTGAACCTGCTCATTTGACTCAAGCTCATTCATGAGTATTTTCAGCTTGTGGGCAAATTCTGAATCTGATCTCATTTGCCTCTCTAAAACTTGCTGAAAAAATTTCTTGTTATCTTCTGTGGGGTTATTCTCTGCTTGTACTAAAGCTCCTTCCATACCCTGTTGTTTGAATCTCTCACGAATCAAATTAATCAATTGACCAATCTTGTCGGAAATGGCTTCTCCCAATTGCTCGCTACCCTTTTCAAGCGCTTTTGAGAATACTAGAGTAGCTATGGTTGTTACGATAGGTTCCATATACTTCTCCTAGAGTCTATACTTTCGCAATTTTTGTCTCTAGCTCATGAGTATAACTAGAGTAAGAAAAAATTTATTTTGCTTTTAATTCTTAGTGTAGTACTGTAAGCTATCGCGATTCAAGAAAAGTATCAATACTTAACACAAAGATGAAACATACTGCAAACAAACATTCATGTAGAATCTAGTTTTGAAAATAATATGGATACTTATCAAACAAGTTTTATGTTAGTGCATAAACCAGATTTTCAGGTAGAGGACGATATTCAGCAAATTCCATCGAGAAAGTCGCCATTCCCTGAGAAAGCGATCGCAGTTCTGTAGAATAACCAAACATTTCTGCTAAAGGCACTTCCGCCCGCACAATCTCAAAATTATCTCTAGTAGAAGAACCAAGTAACAAAGCACGACGGGAGATTAATTTACCTTGTATTTTCCCTAAAAATTCCCTTGGAGTTTCCACCTCCAATAGCATCATTGGTTCCAGGATAGTTGGTTTAGCAGCAGCAAATCCCTCTTCAAAACCAGCCCGCGCCGCAATCCGAAATGCCATTTCTGAAGAATGATTCGGATCGCAAGCACCACCTTCAATAATTACTTTGACCCCAGTAATCGGATAACCTTTAAGCCAACCCGTATTCACCGCATCCCGAAATCCCTGCTCGCAAGCGGCAATAAACTGATTGGGAATTTCCTGCTTACTAGCCCGATTTTCCCAGACAAAACGTTCCTCAGAAGGTTCAATGCGCCCTCTAACTTGAGCAAACTGTTCGGTTTTGCCAATTTGTTGTTGCACAGTGTAATCAAAACTAGCAACTTGGGTGATGGTTTCTCGGTAGGCAACTGCTGGCGCACCTACATAAGCCTCAGCGTTGTATTCCCGTTTCATTCTTTCGAGATAGATATCGAGATGCAGTTCTCCCATCCCCGAAATTAAGGTTTTATTGGACTCTAGATCGGTAGCAATGTGCAGCGTGGGATCTTCTTTAACAAAGTGATTGAAAGCTTTCATAATGCGATCGCTGTCTTCAGCATTTTTCGGAGTAATCGCCAAAGTCATTACGGGATCAGGAGTCAAGATTCCTTCGAGAGCTAGATTGGTACCGATAGAACAGAGAGTATCCCCAGAAGCCGAATCCACACCCATCAAACCGACAATCTCTCCCACTGTTGCTGATTCTAGTTCTTGCCGTTTATCGACTTCAATTCTGACTAAACGACGCAGACGAAGCTTTTTCTGGGTGCGGGTATTAATCAAGCGATCGCCCTTATTTAATGTTCCGGCATAGATGCGAGTATAGGTAAGCTGCCCAAACTCATCATCAATTAACTTGAAGGCTAAGGCAACGGAAGGACTATCAGCTTTGGGGTTAATTTGTACTTCTTCTTGTTTAGAAATATCGGTAGCCGTCACTAATTCCCTTTCCACAGGCGAAGGCAAATAAAGCGAGACGGCATCGAGTAAATTTTGAATACCTTTGTTTTTCAATGCCGAGCCTAACAGTACAGGAGTGAATTCTAAGCTCAATGTTCCCTGACGAATCGTATTCCAAATCAGTTGAGGTGAGATTTCTGATTCTGCTAATATTTGTTCCATCATCTCTTCCGAAAGCATCGAGACGCGATCGAGTAATTCTTCTCTAGCAGTTTGAGCTTCTTGTTGTAAATGCTCGGGAATGGGTTTACTGATTAGCTGTTCCCCATGTTTTCCCTGATAATAATGAGCCTGCATCTCAACTAAATCGATCGCGCCTTCAAACTCATCTTCTGACCCAATGGGATATTGCAACAGTAGCGGATTTAAATCCAATTGCTCCTGTAACTCTTTCACTACTCGAAAAGGATTTGCCCCAATGCGATCGAGTTTATTGATAAAAGCAATCCTGGGGACACGATGGCGTTTCATCTGTCGATCTACCGTAAAAGACTGGGACTGCACCCCAGCTACTCCACAGAGCACCATAATCGCCCCATCCAATACCCGTAGCGATCGCTCAACTTCGATAGAAAAATCAATATGACCAGGAGTATCGATTAAATTAATTTGAGTATCCTGCCAAAAACAGGTCGTAGCCGCAGAGGTAATAGTAATACCTTTCTCCTTCTCCAACTCCATGTAATCCATCGTCGCACCCTCTTCATCACCCTTTACCTCATGCATCTGATGGATTTTACCTGTATAAAAGAGAATACGCTCAGAAATAGTTGTTTTACCCGCATCAATATGGGCAGAGATCCCAATATTACGTATATTTTGGCGAGAAATCATAGCATCAAATGGGCTACGTGCAGGTGTTAGAGATTAAGTATTAGGAAACAATTATCTTAATTGTGCAATATCTTGTAATTTTAAGCTTTATAGAGATTGTAATGCAGAATACCATTCTCTTGATAGGATCAAAATATAAAGAATATTGGCAAGGTATGAATTATGGTTAAATTTGCCGTTGCAGTAATGAATGGAACTCAAGCACGTTTTTTCACTTTAGATTCAGCAGCAATATCTAAATATGAATCTAGTCCTAATTTAATCGAACAACAAAGTTTATCGGATTCGACCCAAGAACTTCACGGTCAAGAACTGTGGGCAAATACCAAAACTGGACGTAACAGAGGTTCCAATGGTCAAGCTCATGGCTATGATGATCATCGCCAAAACCACAAAATCGAATTTGAAAAACGCTTTGCTCATAAGATTAGTGATGCCATGCTGGATATGATTAAGGCTCATGATGCGAGAAAATTGATCTTAGTAGCAGAACCCAAGATTCTTGGTATTATGCGCTCCTCTATGACTGACAACTTATTTAAAACCCTAAATATCCAGGAAGTAACTAAAGATCTTTGTCATTTTAAAGTTAATCAAGTTCACGATTATCTGGCGAAAAAAGAACTATTACCAGCTTGTCAAAAAGTCTATTCTCGATAAAGCTGCAAAATTACCTTAACTATCACATAATACAGCGATCGCAAGAAACAAGCTAACCTCTCGCGAAATCAGATTTGTTTTCCGAATTAGATAATACTTATCTTCTCTAAGATCTCGTCGCAGCTCTAAACAAACTTTATCTTTTTTGCGATCGCGCAGCGCCAGCTTATGCTGATCGTGAAACGACTACCGAAGGTCTCGCGCAGCGCCTCGCTTTGCGAGATCGCGCTTTTACAAGCAAAAACTGTTAACAAGAAAGTACCATACTCAAAAGCCTGAATCTTGTTGCTCTACTAGAACGCCGCTTCATTAGTAAAATTTGACAAACTGAGCCACAAAAAGTCAACATTTCTAGGTCTTTTTCAGTCCCTGCTCTCTGCGTACCGATACCAAAATTGGCGTTGCTGATTTAAAACATGAATTAAATAGTAATACTAATATGGTTCTTGGTTTTTGGCTCTTGGCTATTAACTTTTTGAGAACATATTACTGAAGATGATAAATTTGCTTTTCATAGCTTGATTCAGCAACGCCCCGAAATTTAATGATCGCGAAAATTAGTAGGTATAGCTCTAACTATCTGTTCGGGTTTTACTACTAAAACCACTATGTAAAGCTCTGTTAATTTTCCTTAATTTAAATTAACATAACTTATATATTGTTAAAGATTTTTTATATGTAAAGTTGCAAGACAGCCATGAACTACTCCGAAAAATTATCTCTAGAACAAGAATTCAGTCTCAGAAGATTCGCTGATCAAGTAAGAACTCTTTCCCCAGAGCAAGCGCAGGATTTGTCGTTAGAGCTTTATCGGCAAATGATGCTCAAAGATAATCTTTACGAAGAGCTCTTAAAAGATTATTGGGGAATGACCTCAGTTCCGATGTCTGCCTAAATTTTGTTTCGCGGGTAATGAGCGCGATTCACACAAAAACTCCCGTCTCAACTTAGAGGAAAGAAGTGATGTCCCAATTAGTTTCCTATGCACTAGGAACATTTGTTGCTTTGTTTCCCATTACCAATCCAGTGGGAGCTGTGCCCATCTTCTATAGCTTGACAGCCAACGCCAGCAAGGGTCAAAGACTGCAACAAGCCAAGAAAGTAGCTCTCAATGCCAGCACAATCATGGCATTCTTCTTTGTAACTGGACAAGCAATTCTCGACTTTTGGGGAATTTCCCTAGGAGTATTGCAAATTGCTGGCGGGCTCTTGATAGCCCGCACTGCTTGGACATTTGCCGAAACCTACCAGTCCCAGCCTGATACAAGTAGTTACGATCCAGCTCAAGCTAAAGATATTGCGCTGATTCCTATGGCGATACCTCTAATAAGTGGGCCAGGAGCTATTGGGTTAGTAATTGGTCTGGCGGCTCAAGATCCTCAATGGTCTAACTATCTTGGCGGCTTGTTAGGAATCGTCATGCTAGGGATTATACTCTATCTCTGTTTAGCTTGGGGAGAACTACTGGTTAAAGTTTTTGGCCAAGGCGGTATCCGAGTTCTGAGTCAAGTATTGGGCTTTTTCATTTTGGCAGTCTCAATCCAACTTTTAGCCGATGGCATTTTTTCCTTGGTACAAGAATTGGGAATTCAATAAAATTATCTAGAGTTAGACAAACACTGGACTAAATGAGCATCAAGTTTTAACCGTCATAACTCAGAACTATTCAACAAAATCAATCAACTCAAATTACCTAAATTTTTAGATATTCTCATGGAACTGCATCAGATTGAAACCTATCTCGAAAGCCCTAATCCTCAAAATCGCATGAAAGCGATTACCGAATTAAGGCATTACGATCCACCATTAGTTGTTCCCTTACTCAAGCGCAGGATGTATGACCAAGAATTTATGATTCGTTCCTTTGTGGCGATGGGTTTAGGCTTTAAGCGTACAGACGAAGGTTTTGAGTTGCTAGTGAATATCATCGAAAACGACAAAGACTATAATGTCAGAGCTGAAGCAGCTAATTCTCTAGCTAAATACGGCGAACAATCCATTCCCCATCTCGTGAAATTATTTCAAAAGGACTCCCACTGGTTGGTAAGACAGAGTATTTTTGCTGCTATAGATTTAACACAATATCCTGAAATTCTCTTAGATTTGTCTGTTTTAGGTCTTAAGGGAAATGATCCGGTAGTTAAGTTAACCGCGATCGCAAATTTAGGTCAATTAGCAGAATCAGCTCAAGCCTCATCAGCTTTAGAAATGCTTTTGGAAGCAGCTGGTTCCGAAAAAGCCATAATTCGTGCCCAAGTAGCCAGAACTTTAAAACATTTTGTAGATCCTAGAGCAGAATCTACTCTCATGCAACTACGACAAGATTCTGATTATCGAGTAGTTGGTGCCACCTTGGAAACACTTGTCTAGAATTGCTGTTTTAGTACTTACAAATTTTATTTGCTTACAACAAGTTAAAAGAAAAACAAGTAGGGCAAAGGAATTTTATTCTTTGTCCTTTTGAATACATTAATAATTTAATTTATGTCAAACTTTCTTTACAAAAATACATTTAATCTTAAAATATAGTTACAATATAAAAGTAAGTTTCACTAAGTAATCCTATTGAGATCGATCATGAGTGTTTTCCTTAATTTGATTCCTATTCCTGCTCCTCTAAAGGCTCAATCTCGCGTTTATGACCTGAAAGAACGCCTCGACTGGGGAGAGCCAGCTTTAACCATTATTGATGTTAGAGACCGCCATCTCTTCAAAGTCAGTCATATTTTAGGAGCAGTTTCTCTGCCGATGAACGAGTTAGTCGCTCGCGCTTTAGTCAATTTTGAATTAACTCGCGACATATATGTCTATGGTTCTACTCAAGAGCAGACTGCCATAGCTGCAGCGCAACTCCGTAGTGCTGGATTTCAAAATGTTGCCGAACTTATAGGTGGTCTGGGTGCTTGGAAAGCTTTTGACTATCCGATAGAAGGCAACTCGGCGATAGTCGCATAAATATTTACTTGACTTGTGTTAAATCCCATAAGCACAAGTCTATAAATCAAATACCCACTAGACTCCCTCAGAATTTTCTATGTCTCCTAACAAAATACTAACCACGATCATTAGACCAAATTACAGTCCAAATTTCTGGAGTCAGACAAGCTGGGCTATATTTAGAGCCGTTGTCGGAATTATGATGATCCACAACGGTCTAGATAAATTATCAAATATCGAAAGCTTTGCTGAAGCTTATGTAGCCTATCTTGGTCTGCCATTCCCTATTTTATTGAGCTATGTAGCTGCCTATACTGAGTTAATTGGTGCGCCTTTAGTAGCTCTTGGTTTGTTGACTAGACCAGCGGCATTGGGCTTATTTGCTACCATGTGTGTTGCAATATACCATCATATCTCCGTAGCTGGTTTAAGCGTTTCCTATTTAGAATTAGCAGCTATCTATGCAGCTTGTTTTCTCTTCTTGCTAATCAATGGAGCTGGCTTATTTTCTACCGATGCATTACTTGCTAATTGGCTTGATAGTAGTACTCTATCTCAAAAAGCCAAGCAAATTATGTTGTTAGAAAAAAGTTATCAAGCGTCTAATACAGCAACAACTTTGAGCAATAAAGAGTAATCAAAAATTGGGAAAATTTCTTGTACAAACACAAAGACCCCTAAATGAGTTTTGCAAGTAAATCTAAAAATCGACTATCGATTGATTTTCTCACCTAGTAATCTGGGAATATCCATAAAAATCTATCTACTTTGATCAGCATAATTGCTGATCTTTTTCCATTGCAATCATCGAAAATTAATCAAGAAAATTCTGAGAATGAATAATTTTTTCAAGTTGGATCTCCCTCTCCAGAAGGCAGGCATGACCGCTCTCTGGAAGCAAAATTTTCATAGCATTGGGCAAATAGCGAGCTAGTCTATTTGCTTCAGTTACAGAAGGCAAAAGTCGATCAGCCGCCGAAGCTATAATCAAAACAGGCTGAGATACTTTATGTAAAGGCATTTCATCGAGACGAAAATCATTGAGTAAGGAGAGCCGCCAAGCAGCACTATTCGCTGTCACCGACTGCATAGCCGTCAGTAATGAGTTTCGATTTTGAGATGATATGCGCTCCGAAGCAATGAGAAACGGTAATAGCCCGATAGTCGAAACTTGGTAAAAAGGTTCTGGCAGCCATTGAACAATATTTGAACCCCAACCCATAATTAGTTGACGAGAAAAGCAAGAGGCAGAATTGATTAAAATCATGCGGTCAAATAACTCATTCGAGTAAGCTGCTAGTTTTAGAGCTAGACACCCACCAAACGACTCCCCACAAATGTAAACAGGTCGAGAACCTCCTAATTGCTGCTCAGCTTGGATCAGATCTGCCGTCTGTTCGACTAAACCCGACCAGTCACTTAAGTCATCTGCAGGAATGGACAAACAACGGACATCGAAAAGTCTTTCTAGTCCTTTTAACTGAGTTTTTAGTAATTGTCCAGTACCATCCATCCCTGGCAAAAAAACAAATAAAGGATAGGTTACTTTTAGCTCCCTTGGCTTCAAAAAGCGCAAGCGTTTTTTAAAAATTGACATAAATAATTTGAAGTTAATGGCAGCCTTGATGCAATAGTTCAGAAATTTGGTGCGAGCAAAATTGAGTTAATTCTTTTGCTTGTAAGCTTCCTCGCCTTCCTTGATACTGTTGCCGTTCAGCTTCAGTAATCCAGATGGGACGACCAAACAAGATATTAACTCTACGATAAACAATCACTGGATGCCAACCCCAGGAGTCAAAGAGCGGTTCAGACGGATCAAATAAACGGAAAAGCTTTAGAGGAGCCACCGAATGCCTTTTCTCGTCTATTGAGGCGATCGCAACTGGTAAAATTGCTAACTCCTGAACTGGTACCCGAAAGGCTAAATGGGCAAACCCCCGATGAAAAGGACTGAGCTGATTAGGTGGTTTAACTTGAACCATGGGCTGTGCTCCTTCGGGGAAAATTCCCACTGTTTGGGAAGACTGCAAAAAATTAGTTGACTGCCGAAAAAAGTTATTTTGTCGCTGGCTAGGAGCATCAAGGGGAAAAGCCCCCATGATCTCAATCATCTCCCTTACAACGGGAACTTGACTCATGAAACGATGGCAAACAAAGCGTACGGAACGATTTATTACCGTCATCAACAGTGGTGCATCAAGAAAGCTGCGATGGTTGCTGACAACTAGGACTCTCTTAGTGGCCGGAACTCTTTCGAGGTAATGTATGGATGGTTTAATTCCAAAGGCATTTAGTAAGCTATGGGACAAGTTCAAGGGACTGTCAAAGAACATCATTATTCTATTGAGTTGGTTTCATCGGTTGTAGTTAAAGAGAAATTTCTGAGCGACTTAAATATAACTTAACATTAATTCACGAGTTGACATAAGAATCATAATCGAGATTAAATACTCTCAAGAGGAACTAGTTGCTTAAAACGATGTTTATCTCATTGAGAGCTAGGATGACAACTTGCTACTCAGATCAAAAGACTAGTGCCGCTGCGCGTAAGTCCCGTCCCATCTACGTGGGATAATATCAAGCGAGATTAGATCAAAAGTCACTTGTCCTCGCTAATCCTCGAAGGAGAAGCAATGGAGAAAAGTCTTTTAGAGCAAAGAGTTCAAGCTTTTTGAACGAGTGCTGTATTTACGCCTACTTCTACTGAAGAGAAAAACCTATATCAGTAACTACCATGACCTTATCTACTAAACAAAAACCAATTACTATCCTAGGATCAACTGGTTCGATTGGGACACAAACCTTAGATATTGTTACTCATCACCCCGATAAATTTCGCGTAGTAGGATTAGCAGCAGGGCGCAATATCACCTTACTCGCCGAACAAATTCGTAAATTTCAACCCGAAATTGTTGCTACTTCCCATGAAGATAAATTACCAGAATTACAAAACGCGATCGCAGATCTCCCTAATCCCCCTAAGATATTAGTAGGAGGTGCGGTCGGAGTTGCTGAAGTTGCACGCTACGGAGATGCCGAAACTGTCGTTACAGGTATTGTGGGTTGTGCAGGTTTATTACCCACCATTGCAGCCATTGAAGCAGGCAAAGATATTGCTTTAGCCAATAAAGAAACCCTTATTGCAGGAGGTCCAGTTATATTACCTTTAGTCGCCAAACATGGGGTCAAATTATTGCCCGCTGACTCAGAACATTCGGCAATTTTTCAATGTTTACAAGGTGTCCCAGAAGATGGCCTAAGAAGAATTATTCTCACAGCGTCTGGCGGTGCTTTCCGCGATTTACCCGCTGAACAATTAGCCACAGTCACGGTACAAGATGCACTGAAACATCCTAACTGGTCGATGGGACAAAAAATTACGATTGACTCTGCTACTTTAATGAATAAAGGTTTAGAAGTAATTGAAGCTCACTATCTCTTTGGTCTAGATTACGAAGCGATTGATATTGTGATCCATCCCCAGAGTATTATTCATTCTCTGATTGAAGTGCAAGATACCTCGATGTTGGCTCAGTTGGGATGGCCAGATATGCGACTGCCTTTACTTTATGCCCTTTCTTGGCCAGAAAGAATTTATACTGATTGGGAACCTTTAGATTTAGTCAAAGCGGGAAATCTGACTTTTCGGGAACCAGATCGAGCCAAATATCCCTGTATGGAACTGGCTTATGCCGCAGGAAAAGCAGGAGGATTAATGCCAGCAGTCTTAAATGCCGCTAATGAACAAGCTGTCGCCCTATTTTTAGCCGAAAAGATCGATTTTCTGGGTATTCCCCGAATTATAGCCCAAGTTTGCGATCGCTTTTCTCAGGAAAATAATCTCAATCCTAGCCTAGAAGATATCCTTGAATGCGATCGCTGGGCGAGAGAAGCTGTATTAGAAACAGAAAAAAAATTATCATATTCGATTGTTCCGTAGCCTTTAACAGATAGGTTACAAGATAAAATACTGGCGTGCAATTTAACAAAATTAGAAATATTATGACCAATGTAAACGATAAAGCCATTGTTAAAGATTATTTTAATGCTGTTGGTTTTGATCGCTGGCGAAGAATCTATGGCGAAACCGAAGAAGTAAATAAAGTACAAAAAGATATTCGTCTTGGTCATCAACAAACTATTGATACGGTGATGGCATGGTTACAAGCCGATGGCAATTTGGCCCAAATCTCGATCTGTGATGCAGGCTGTGGTGTCGGTAGTCTCAGTATTCCTCTAGCAAAAGCTGGCGCGCAAGTCTCTGCTAGTGACATCTCAGAAAAGATGGTTGCAGAAGCAGCAAAACAAGCAAAATTGGTCTTAAGAAATACTGATAATGTATCTTTTGCTGTCCAAGATCTCGAATCTCTAAGCGGTAAATACCACACTGTTATTTGCCTCGATGTGCTGATTCACTACCCAGCAGAAGAGGCTGCCAAGATGATTTCTCACTTAGCATCCTTAGCAGATTCTCGACTAATTTTGAGTTTTGCACCCAAAACTTGGTTTCTAGTCATCCTCAAAAAAATTGGTGAATTTTTTCCTGGGCCATCCAAAACCACTCGCGCTTATCAACATAAGGAAGCAGAAATCATCAGAATTCTCCTTGATAATGGATTTCATATTGAACGCAAGGGAACAACTAGTACTAGCTTTTATTTTTCCGATATCTTAGAAGCAGTAAGAGATTAATATTTCTACCTTAAATAATTCTCAACTGAGTATTTAATACTTACTCAAGACGTTCCTCAATAGATTTGTTAATTTGGTTGTGCGAATTATCTTAATGCAAATCAATGGAAATTCTACATTTACACTTAATTGATGGAACTATCATCTTCAGTTATAACAATTTCATACATGAAATCACTTTACTAGCTCAAACCATAGAAGATCCAGATGTTCTAGGTCAAATGGAAGATGCTTGGTATAATTTCATCGATTCTGGCCAAGTCTGGGCTTTATTAATCGGAGTATTTGTTGGTTATTCTTTTAAAGGATTAACTAGTTACTAGTCCTTCTAGGTAAAAGTTGACAGAGAGACAGGAAGAATTTTTTGAGCAACTTGTCGTAAAAATAAACACATTTTTGCTGAGATTTTATTTTCCAATACAAAAACGACTAAATATACGGTCTAAAACTGATTCGGTAACTTCTTCTCCTGTCACTTCTCCTAAGGCTTGAACAGCTCCTCTAAGATCAATTGTCCAGAAATCTAAAGGTAAATTATGATTGATCGTTTCTTGAACCTGGGTCAAAGAAATTTTTGCTCTAGTTAGGGTTGCTGCTTGACGTTGATTAATGGCAATATCTAAATTTGCAGAGGTCACTTTGCCTGTTTTGACAAAATTCAAAATAGCAGTTTCTAGCTGATCTATTCCTTGATTAATCGCTGCTGCCGTCATGACTTTCTGAGCTATTGCTGAGGGGTATTCTATGGTCTCAGCCACAGCGAGATCGGTTTTATTGATAATGAGAATTAGAGGACGATGTTTAACTTGAGCATAAATAATCCCATCTTCTTCTGTCCAACCAGCTTGCGCATCAATGGTAAATAATACTAAATCTGCTGATTCGGCAGCTTTGCGCGATCGCTCTACGCCAATTTTTTCTACTTTATCGGCAGTGTCGCGAATTCCCGCAGTATCTAATACTTGAATGGGAATACCCTCTACAACTAAAGTCGATTCAATCACATCCCGAGTAGTCCCTGGTAAATCTGTCACGATCGCGCGATCGCTTCTACTCCAAGCATTGAGTAAACTGGATTTTCCCACGTTAGGACGACCGACAATTGCTACTTTTAAACCAGTCCTGAGTAATTCTCCGCGCTCTGCTGTGGCAATAATTTGAGTTACCTGCTCTAATACCTCTTTAAGCTGCAGACGTATCAGATTAGTACCTAGAGGTGGTAAATCATCTTCAAAATCGATTCTCGCTTCTACTTCCGCCAAAATATCTAAACAAGTAGAGCGTAATTCTCGAATTGGTTGCGCCAGTTTGCCCTGTAATCCCGCTAAAGCTACTTGAGAGGCGGTAGTTGATTGAGCCGAAACCAATTCAGCAACGCTTTCTGCTTGGGTAAGATCGATTCTACCATTAAGAAAGGCTCTTAAGGTGAATTCCCCTGGTTGAGCGAGCCTTGCCCCTTGTTGAATACATAGTTGTAAAACTTCTTGTACAGGAATAATTCCCCCGTGACAATGAAACTCCACGATATCTTCTTTGGTATAAGAACGAGGTGCCAACATCAATAACAGCAAAGCCTCGTCCACAGTTTTTCCTGTTTGAGGATCGCGGATATAACCGTAAAGAATACGATGACTGTCCCAGGTTTGCTTTCCTGGCGCAGAAAATAATTGTTTCGCGATCGCGATCGCCTTAACTCCTGACAAGCGCACAACACCAATACTGCCCTGTTGCGCCACAATAGCAGTAGCGATCGCGACTATAGTTTCTCCTTGAGTTGTTGACATTAAGACATGGGGGTATAAGGGCTAGGGGTTGGGGGATAAGTCAAAAGTCAAACTCGCGCGTTCCTTAGCTGCTTACGAAGCCCAGAACACGGAGCTGGGTGAACAGCAGGGTCGCTCGTCAAAAGTCAAAAGTGAACAATCACTCATTACTTATTACTTATTACTTACTCCCCAGTCCCCAATCACTAATCACTTTTCAGGAGAGTAGCAAACGCCGACACCACCTAAACCGCAATAGCCATTAGGATTTTTGCCTAAATATTGTTGGTGATAGTCTTCAGCATAGTAGAATTCTGGTGCGTCTAAAATTTCTGTCGAAATTTCTGGGTAACCAGCATTGCTAAGTTCTGTTTGATAAGCCGCTTTTGATGCGATCGCTTGTTGCTTTTGGGTTTCAGAATAAGTATAGATTCCAGAACGATACTGGGTTCCTGTATCATTACCCTGACGCATTCCCTGGGTGGGATTGTGACTTTCCCAGAAAACTTTTAACAAATCCTGATAGCTAATCTTTTCAGGATCATAAACGACCAACACTACTTCATTATGACCAGTCATTCCTGTACATACTTCTCTGTAAGTCGGATTAGGAGTTGACCCTGCCGCATAACCTACCGCAGTAGTATAAACCCCTTCTTGTTGCCAGAATTTTCTTTCTGCACCCCAGAAACAACCTAAACCAAAAATTGCCATTTCCATTCCCACGGGAAAAGGACCTTTGAGAGGATTACCATTAATAAAATGTTTTTCTGGAACTTTCATCTCCTGATCTCTTCCAGGAAGAGCTTGTTCAGGAGTAGGGATAGTTAATTTTTTACCTAAGCCGAATATTGCCATGATTTATGTTAAGTTTTGTTTTCTATATTTTAATGTAACGTAATAAATAAAAATTAAACTTCTTGCATAAGTCAGCAAAACCTTGGTTGAGCCCAGCTGAGAAGGAAAAAAATCAATTTTAATTTTTTATTGTTGTCAAGCTGAAAATTATAGTTAAAATATAGGTTTCGAGATAACTTTGCCCTATTAATTGTAATGCCAGCTAAGGTAATTGAAATTCTTTCGTCGGAAGAAATCCGCCGTACTTTGACTCGTCTTGCATCTGAGATCATTGAAAAATCTGGCGATCTGTCACAAGTAATCTTACTCGGTATTCATACTAGAGGAGTTCCCATCGCCTATCAACTTGCAGAACAGATCAAACTCTTAGAAAATTTCCAAGTCCCAGTAGGTGCGATCGATGTTACCTTCTATCGTGACGATCTCGATCGCGTTTCGACCCGTACTCCAGCGAAAACCAAAATTCCCTTAGATTTAACCGGAAAAAATGTTATCTTAATCGATGATGTTATTTATAAAGGTCGTACCATCCGCGCCGCCTTCAATGCCATCCTCGAATATGGTAGACCAGAAACTATTCGGTTATTGGTATTAGTTGATCGCGGACATCGTGAATTACCGATTCATCCTGATTTTACCGGCAAGAATTTACCAACAGCTAAAGAAGAAAAAGTTAAGGTCTATGTTCAAAATATAGATCAAAAGGATTCAGTAGAGTTAATCCGTCCCTAAGCCAGATAATAGTAGTCTGTCAAGATTCGCGCGCACCAAGAGAGAGGGAGATTTTTACGGTAACAATTTTCAAGCTTTTGTTGAAGAACCAAATTACTTAGGTGATTTCTGGTAAAGAATATACCATTGACGTAGGGGCGCATCGCGATGCGCCCCTACAGGTGTCTGATAAATCTGATCAAAACTTGGTAAAAATATTTCGATAAATCACCTTAGCTCCTGGTGTACACATTACAGAAGAATGCTGATCGGTTTAAAGTTTCCATGGAAGAGGAAGAAAAACTTGCTGCATCTGGTCATGCCAAAGAAACTATCGGCTACTTAGCTATTTCCCAAGTTTTCATCGACGCTTTTTTATTGAATTTGAATTTATGCGATCGCACTTTGTTAAACAAGAATCAAAATTACTATAATATAATCGCTTTTTTTCTGAATCATGGCGATCGCAGCTAACCATAATCTCATATAAAATAAAAAAAGGAAGCTTCTCTACAAATCAAAATCAGAGACTTCCTTTAACTTTTTAAAAACTTACTTGGAGTATAACATTGATGACTAATGGGCAAAATAATGGCGATCGCTTAGATAGAATTGAAGCAATAGTAGAATCAAATTCTCGTGCGATTCAAGCCATGATGGAACAACAAGCTACAGATCGGCTCAAACATGAAGAAAGAATGGCGCGTTTAGAAGAAAATTTAGTTGAAACCAGGCAACTAATGGCAAGAGTTGTAGAAACTCAAAGTGGTTTAACCAGAATCTTGATTAACCATGATGAAGATCGTCCCACAATTTTAAGAAGATTAATGGCTATAGAAAATAAAGTAGATCGAATTTTGGAGCGAGGAGAAGAATAAATTTAGATATTGGGATCGCATTTTCCCAAAACTCAGGGAAAGCGATCGCGTAGCGCCTCGCTTTTTGGTTGAGATGTGAGTGATCGCACATTTCCTACTGTAATTTAAAGATAAGATAGAGTATCAAATTACAACTGAGTTTTTGTGTCTATGAAAATTAAGGCGATCGTACATCAAGCAGAAGAAGGAGGCTATTGGGCAGAAGTTCCAGCTTTACCAGGATGTATTACTGAAGGCGATACTTTGGAAGAGTTGGAAAACAATCTCAAAGATGCAATTGAAGGATGGCTTGAGGTGGCTAACGATAATCATACAGCAGAAAGCGATTCTCAAATACTAGAGGTTGCAGTGTGAAGTCAGTTTCAGGCAAAAAGCTTGGCAAGATAGTCGAGAAAAAAGGCTGGATTTTGAGAAAAGTCACAGGTAGTCATCATATTTATGCAAAACCTGGAGTAGATAAAATTTTGTCTATTCCTGTACATAAGAACAAGGATTTAAAGATAGGTACATTAAAAGCCTTGATGAAAATTGCCGAATTAACGCAAGAAGAGCTTTAAAACTTACATCGAATTTTGGAGCGAGGAGAAGAATAAATTTAGATATTGCGATCGCACTTTCCCAAAACTCAAGGAAAGCGATCAGGCGAAGCCTGGCACTTCGTGATCGCTTCTTAACATCATTTTTTAAGATTTAACTCATAATCTGTAGATTCAAGAACGCTGATAAACGAATAGCTCAAGAAACTGTCTACATTCTGTATCTACAGCCTATTTCTTCCCTATACTGGCACTTACCATTGTGGCGAATTAGCAATCAGATCTTCTGCTTCTTGCTGATTTAACGGTTTAGCAAAATAATAACCTTGCCCATATTCGCAGTTAAGCAATTTCAATTGTTCTAACTGATAAGTATCTTCAATACCTTCGGCAATCACTTCCATATCTAACACATGAGCCAGAGTGACGATCGCTTTTACAATGGCATAATTACCTTTATTGATTTGGATATCCTGGACAAAAGAACGGTCTATTTTTAAGATATCGACAGGAAAACGGTGTAAATAGGATAAAGAAGAGTAACCAGTCCCAAAATCATCCATACTCAACTTAATATCTCTACTTTTGATATTCAATAAAGTCTGAGTTGCCACCTCCATGTTTTCAATTAAACTACTTTCAGTAATTTCTAATTTGAGATATTTACCTGGCAAACCTGTTTCTTGGAGAATGCTGTCAATTTTTTCTAGTAGCGATGAATCTCTTAATTGCTTTCCTGAAAGGTTGACACTGATTTGCAGTGAAGGTTGTTGAGGATATTGAGCTTGCCATAATTTCATTTGGTGACAAGCACTCCTGAGTAACCAAGTTCCCAAAGGAATAATCGTACCTGTTTCTTCAGCAACGGGAATAAATTCGACTGGAGGAACTATCCCTCTTGTGGGATGTTTCCATCTTGCTAAAGCCTCAAATCCTGAAAGTTTGCCAGTTGCTAAACAAGTAATCGGTTGATAATAGATCAAAAATTCTTCTCTTTCGATACCGCGGCGCATATCTGTTTCCAATTGCAAACGGGTAATTGCTCGCTCATGTAAAGAACTATTAAATATTTCATATCTTGCTCTGCCTTGTTCCTTGGCACTATACATAGTTAGATCGGCATCCCGCATGATATCTTCTGGTTTATCATAACCTTGAGAAGACACAGCAATGCCAATGCTGGCAGAAGTAAATAGTTCGTAACCTTGTAAGTGAAAGGGAATGCTGAGAGCTTGATCGATTTTTTCCGCAACAGCGATCGCATTTTTGATATTGTGAATATTTTCGAGGAGGATCGTGAATTCATCTCCTCCCAATCGAGCCACCGTGTCTGTAAAGTTGACTGATTTTTCTAATCGCCGAGAAATTTCTACTAACAGTTGATCTCCGACTAAATGACCAGCACTATCATTAACTACTTTAAAACGGTCTAAATCTAGAAACAAGACAGCAAAGACATAATCTGGATTAGCTTTTGCTCTTTTCAATTCATGATCGAGACGATCCAGAAACAAAGCTCGATTAGGCAAACCAGTGAGAGAATCATGTAAAGCATCATGGAGTAGTTGTTTCTCCATATGTTTACGTTCGGTAATATCAACAATCTGATTATTGAAATGTAATGGTAGACCCTTAGAATCGCGAACGATTACTACTTTGAGGATGGCATCTACAATCCGCAGATCCCGAGAAATATACCTAGTCTCAATTTGAAAATCAGATCCTTTATTTTCTAGTAGCGCTTCCTGTTGAGTTTGATGCAACTCTAAGTCTTCAGCATAGGTAATATCGACAAAGCTCAGTTTTAATAATTCTTGTTCTTCATAACCTAAGGCTTCACATAAGGCTTGGTTCACCCTTTTAAATTGACCATTAAGAGCAGTGATAGCCATGCCAATAGGTGCCATTTCAAAGGTCAGACGGAATTGTTCTTCACTTTTCAGCATTGCTAATTTAGCCAATTTGCGTTGAGTGATATCTTCAGCAATTCCCACAAAACGGCTAACTTTTCCTGAGTCATCTCGAATTGGGAAAGCGTTTACTGACACCCAACGAATCGAGCCATCTGGTCGCACAATGCGGTATTCTTCCTGAAATTCATCCCCAGTGCGAAATTGAGTTTCTAGAGTAGCGAGTGCTTTAAAAGAATCTTCTGGATGAATTGCAAATAACCAAGATTGAGGATCTTCATAAAGACTTTCACAACTGCGTCCCCAAACTTGTTCGTAAGCAGGACTAATATAGAGTATCTCGTCAGTTTCAGCAGATATCATGAAAAATACTTCTCCGATGTTCTCCGCTATTTGGCGAAAACGTTCTTCGCTTGCTTGAACTTTCTCTAGTTCTTGTTCGAGTTGTTGATTTTTTTGTACAAGAACATTGATTTGTTCTATCAACTTATTTCTCTCAAGACGAGAAGTTTCTATTTCCTGATAAGGCATTCGGGGACTTGCTCTTCAAGTTTTACTTATCTATAATTCCCAAATTGATCGTCAAAATTAATATTTTTTAAATTGTTCAAGGTTGGTTTTGGTGTGGTGCATCTGATGTGAATCAAAAAAAGAAGAAAAGACGCAACATAAAGATTCATAAACTTTTAATACAAAACTTTTTCTCATGATATGTTGCTCTCCCGCTCTCTTGGTACACGCCGACGCGGCGATGTTTATAACCAAATGCGATGGGTGTAAACATCACATAGTTTGATATCCTACTGCTCCCGAAGCTTAGTCTGCCTTCCTTGCTTGCTCAACAAGTATTTTATAAACCAAACAGTATTTATTGGCTAAACCGGACATGACAAGGACAGATTTTGAACCAAGGAGTTATCATGAGAACGAAAAAAGTGAATTTTTCTTGTATCATGAGAGATATAAGAATCTTAAATGATAAGCACCTAAGCAAAATTGTCTATACATTTTTTTGTTCCCTTAAAGAAATAAATATTTCATGGATGTAGAAGCAGCTGAGAAAATTTCTAATCGAGGTGCAAAACTGAAACAGGAAGGAGAAATTGAAGCAGCAATTGCCTGTTACAGACAAGCTATTGAACTCAGTCCCAATAACTATCAATATTATTATCAATTAGCTAATATCTTGAAGGAACAAGGTCAACTCAAACAGGCTGAAATCTATTTGCAGCAAGCAATCAAACTGGACTCGGCTAACTCTTGGTGTTACCATTCTTTAGGTGAAGTTTTAGTTCAACAAAATAAACTAGTAAAAGCAGTTGATTGTTACCGTAAATCTATTGATTTAAATCCTGATTTTTCTTGGTCACATTATAATTTAGGACGTATTTTACACCAGCAAAATCGAATAAGTGAAGCGGCAGAATGTTATCGTCTAGCTATTAAATGTGATTCTCAATATTCTTGGTCTCATCACTTTTTAGCAGAAATCTTAGCTAAACAAGAACAAATTGAATTGGCAATCGATCACTATTGCCAAGCTATTAAATTTAATCCTGATTTTTATATTTCTCACTACGAATTAGGCCGCAATTTACAAAAAAAGTTTCTCTATCAAGAAGCTATTGATTGTTATCTTAAGGTTATTGAATTAAAGCCCCAATATTTTTGGTCTTATTATTATTTAGCTAAAGTATTTGTGGCAACTGGAGAATTTGATCGGGCAATTCAATATTATCAACAAGCAATTGAATTAAATCCTAAATATCTGCAAGTATATTTTAGTTTGGGTCAAATTTTATTAGCACGTGGTCAACAAGCGATCCAAGATTATCGAAATTCGCTTAAGAATAAATCTAAGTTATGGCAAGTATATTTTGAAATTGGTTTAGGACAAGCATGGGAGAAACAAAGCAATTTTGAATCAGCGATCAATTGCTATCTTAATGCCGTAAAGATCGACCCCTATCAAGAGTTACCTTACAAAATCTTACAATATATTGAAATTCCACCCCAAAAACTGAATGAAATAATTGTTTTTTATCAAGAAATAACTGATAAAATTCCTAATTTAGATTTGGCTTGGGGTAATTTGGGAGATGTTTTAACTCAAGCAGATAAACTAGATGAAGCAATAATTTGTTATCGACATAGCTGCTATTACAATGCAGTTAATAATAATTCTGATTTGGCTAAATTAAATTGGGCACGTAAGAAACAAAAAGCTCCTAATTTTATAATTATTGGTGCAGCAAAATGTGGAACGAGTTCTTTATTTGCTTACATTCAAAAACATCCACAGGTTTTACTACCTTATAAAAAAGAAATCAATTTCTTTAATAAGCATTTTGACAAGGGTATTGATTGGTATTTGTCTCATTTTCCTGTAATTACTGACTCGGAGAATTTTATTACTGGTGAAGCAACTACTCAATATATTTTTACCCCTGAAGTAGAACGCAGAATATATAATTCTTTTGCCGATGTTAAGATTATCATCATGCTCAGAGATCCTATAGACCGAACTATTTCAGATTACTATCATCATGTTAATCGCGGGCTAGAAACTAGAAGCATCGAAACAATTATTAAAACTACACAAGAGCTTTTAAAGCAATTTTCCCAACCAGAAGTGGAATATACAATTAGTGAATTTGATTATATTTTTAAAAGTATTTATTTATTTCAAATTTATCGCTGGATAGAAATTTTTCCCAGTAGCAATATTTTAATCCTCAATAGCGATCGCTTTTTTGAAAATACGGCATCGGTCATGAACGATGTTTGGCATTTTTTGCAATTAGATTGTTATTCATCTTCCACCTATATTAAATATAATGTGGGCAATTATATTCCCGTCGCCGATGAAATCAAACAAGAGTTAGGTAGGCTGTTTGAACCTTACAACCGAAAATTAGAAGAATACTTAAATCTAAAATTTAACTGGTAACAAAAAAAATTTGTAAGCAATGTTTAAATTTGTGAGGCTTGTTGTTCCAATAAAGAGGCTACATTTGATAGACGGGAATTTTCCAAGATCATTGTTGTAGTGTCATTACGTTTAAAACCAATCCGCTCATAAAAGCTTTGTTGATTAGTTGTTGTGAGATAAACCCTTTCTACTTTATTGACTTTGGGATGAGTCAACACAGTCTCAACTAATTTACCTCCTAAACCCCGTCCGCGATAATCAGGGTGAATTACCACATCCCAAATTCCTGCACGATAAATCCCGTCAGAAGTAGCTCTGGCAAAGCCAACAACGCGATCGCAATCCCAAACCGTCACTACCGGATCACTATTGGCAATCGCAATTTGAATATCTTCAATCGTGCGATCTTTGGCCCAAAATGCCCCTAAGATGAATAATTCTTGAACCTGATTGAAGTCTATGCGAGATTTATCAAAGCAAAATTGGATATGTCTAGAATCCATATTGTTATTTCCTAGTTTATCAAAATTAGCGAGGGGTTCGCTTTAAGTAATCGCTTATACGAGCAATTTGTATTTTTAGCTACATTTCTATACTTACAAGATTTCGGGCAATTTTGCTATCTCTTTTATTACTATTCCATGACTTTAGACAAAAATTTTGCTAAAAATATTGCAACTATTGTTTACTGTTTACTGGTAACTGTTTGCTAAAGAAGAATGATCCAAGCATTAAGGGGAACGAGAGATATCTTGCCAGAGGACGTGGGATACTGGCAGCTAATTGAACAAACCGCCAGAGAAATTTTCACAAGAGCGGTTTATAGTGAAATTCGCGTGCCAATTTTTGAGCAAACTTCCCTATTTGAAAGGGGAATTGGGGAAGCCACCGATATCGTGGGCAAGGAAATGTATACTTTTAAGGATAGAGGCGATCGCCTGATTACCCTCCGTCCTGAAGGTACTGCAGGAGTAGTACGTTCCTATATCAGTAATAAACTCCATGCTCAAGGAGTACAAAGACTTTGGTATTCGGGGCCGATGTTTCGTTATGAACGTCCCCAGGCTGGACGTCAGCGACAGTTTCACCAGATAGGCTTAGAATTGCTGGGTAGTGGTTCTCCCCGTGCTGATGTAGAAGCGATCGCGATCGCCACAGATATTCTCCAAGCTATTGGTTTAAGCAATCTTCAGTTAGATATTAATTCGGTGGGTAGAGGTGAAGATCGACAAAAATATCGGGAAGCTTTAATTGCTTACCTTGAACCTTATAAAGAAGAGTTAGATCAAGATTCACGCGATCGCTTAACCCGTAATCCACTACGGATTTTAGATAGCAAAGATCAAAAAACTCAAGAAATTGCCCAAGATGCCCCACAATTAGTTGAATATTTAAGTGATAGTTCTAAAAAACATTTTGACACTGTTTTACAGCTACTTACTGACTTAGATATCAAATATCAAATTAATCACTGTTTAGTAAGGGGATTAGATTATTACACCCACACGGCCTTTGAAATCCAATCTGCCGATTTAGGTGCCCAAGCAACGGTTTGTGGTGGTGGACGTTACGATGGGTTAGTGGGAGAATTAGGCGGGCCAGAAACTCAAGCTATTGGTTGGGCAATAGGCATGGAAAGATTGGTCTTGCTCTTGCAAAAACTCCAAGAATCTCCTACTGCTAAACCAGATTTTTATTTAGTTTCCCGTGGAGCAATGGCAGAAGCCCAAGGATTAGTCCTAGCCCAAAAGTTACGCAATGCTGGTTTTACTGTGGAGTTAGATCTTAGCGGTAGTGCCTTTGGTAAACAATTTAAACGTGGCGATCGCTCTGGCGCAGCAGCTTGTTTGGTATTGGGTGATGCTGAAGCGGAAAAGCAGACTGTGAATCTGAAATGGTTAGCCTCAGGAGAACAACAAGCGATCGCACAAAGTGAGTTATTAGCTATGACAGAGGAATTGAAAACCAAACTATCTCTTTAACAGTAAGGAATGATCAATCAAGAACTCGACTGTTGTGATTTGAGAGAGCGATCGCCTTAAAACTGCATTTCAATAGCTATTGTGACAGCCTGATCAATGCATTTACTGATGCTTCCATCTTGATGCGGTTGATGCCCCCAAAAGAATAAGTACTTCACTTTATTGCCATCTTTGATAAGTTTAATCAAGCTTTTCTTATCTCGGATTTGGGTTATATTCATTTCTATTGTTCAGCTCGTAATTTAAATGAATTGCTCTTGAAATTTGTCCTGCTTTTACTGAGACTAGTTTAGTTTACAAGAAACTCTTAGCTTTTCTAACAACTTATATAACCTCTATTTTTGGAGGCCGCCTAACCATAACTTTATAGCGATCGCATAAAGTTAGTTATTACATCAAGTTCACTTTCACTTCATTTAGATTACTAATCGATGGTATGAAACATATTTTCCCTAAATTTAAGCTTTGAGGAGAACCGAAAGAATAATAATAATATTAAAAGTTAGCGAAATAATTATAAAACAATGATTAGGAATAAAATTTTTAATCACGATATCATGCACTGTACCCATGATGCTGTTTTAGGTAACCATCTTTACTGTGGCAGGGTATTAGGAATGACGAACCCTGATGACCTAATTCAGCTACATCCCTCATTAAAAAAAGAATGGGAAGGCATTATTCGCCACTACAAAAATATCGGATTGAATCATAGCGAACATCCAATTTGGGATGTATCTTTTCAGCAGTTGCGAGAACATCCAGATTACGATCCATCAGTATTTATTTTTGGTGATGCTATTCACGAATCGAGTCCCGATAATGATTGGTTTCACGATCTCAATCGCGATTGGCAAGATGTGGTCGAATTTATTAATTCCAAAAATAATTTTATTCATCTAGCCGAAGAATTAGCGGTCAAAGTTCCCCAAACTATCTGTGTTGATAATAAAGCCCAATTAAGCGAGCACAAAGAATTTTTCTTTCCCTGCTATCTCAAACCTGCGATCTCCGTAGATGGCGTCGGGATTTCCCGCTGTGCTAATCCCGAAGAACTCCATGAAGCCATAAAACTCCTAGATGATCATCTAGCCTTACAGGTGCAGCAAGAGGTTATTGCCTCTAAATTTCTCAATTTACAATATCATGTTACCCCCGATGGAGTTACGCCCCTAGCTGCTACAGAGCAAATCCTAGATGGTTTTGCCCATAATGGCAATCGCTATCCCACTGTCCATCAACCTTGGGATTTAGTCGCACCCATGGCCGAGTGGATGGCTCAAAAAGGAATGAAAGGAATTTTTGCTTTTGATGTCGCTGCTGTAGAAAATGGTGCTGGTACATACTACTTAGCGATCGAATGTAATCCTCGATTTAATGGAGCTTCCTATCCTACAGGAATTGCTCGTAAACTAAATATTGATAGTTGGTCTAGCGAAAACTTTAATACTAAATATAGATCGCTGACGGATATCAATCTAGAAGGACTAGAATATAATCCTGCTACAGGTAAGGGAATTATTATTGTCAATTGGGGCAGTATCTTGGTTGGCAAATTAGGAATCTTACTAGCAGGTTCGATACCTGAGCAAGATCAATTGAAACAGAGTTTAAAGGCAAGACTTGAAAATTGATCAACGCTCTCAGGGGACTTCAATCCAAATAAAATGAATTTACAGATACTAATTAATTAATAAAAGTCCCCTTCTTACTTTAAGGTGCCGGGATAGAGAATAACAATTCAATTTCTGGCATTGAACTAATATAAACTAACAATGATTACTATACGTTCATAGTTGCATAAAAAATTGATTTACTTTTGTATTCACACTTTTGATCAATGAATTACAACTGATAACCTTTTACTATTAACTATTTACTGATAAAAGTTTGCCCACAGTACGATTATCTTCAGTAAAGATTGTTCGGGCAACTCGTTGAATATCCTCAGGTGTTACCGCGGTAACAGCTTGCAACTCTTCAAATAAATTGCGCCAATCACCAGTTTTGGCTTCATATTCTGTTAAGACGCGCGCCATTTCGAGATTAGAATCGAGACTGCGTATCAGCGTGGCTTTAAATTGGGTTTTAATGCGCTTTAATTCTTCTGTAGTTACAAGTTCGGTTTTTAATAATTCTATCTGTTCTCGCAACGCGATCGCGACATCATCTACAGTACGTCCTGGGGCGGTTAAGGCATAAAATAACATCAAGTTAGGATATTTATTACCAGGAAAGCCACTAAAGCCCTGAGCAGTTAAAGCTACTTGTTGTTGTTCGACCAAAGATTGATATAAGCGAGAAGTTCTCCCACTGCTGAGAATGGCAGCGAGCAAATTATACACCGGATAATCAGGATCGGTTAAACCAGCGATATGATAACCTTCAAGATACCAAGGTTGGGTAGGTAGTTTGACGATTACTTCTTTAGATTCAGTTTGTTTGGGTTCAATTTTATTCATGTCTGGCGGTGCGGGTTGGTTCTCAAAGCGACCAAAGTAAACCTCTACCAACTCCTTTACTTCTTGAGGCTCAACATCGCCTGCGATCGCAAATGTCAAATTATTCGGTGTATAATAGGTTGAGAAAAAATCTCGCACATTATCCCTGGTAAGACTTCGAATATCTTCGTTGTAGCCAATAGTTGGGCGTTTATAGGGATGGGTGACAAAAGCAGTATCCAGAAATTCTTCAATAGCTTTGCCAATAGGAGAATTATCCGTCCGCATTCTTCTCTCTTCCAAGATGACCTGCTTTTCTTTATAAAATTCTCGGAATACTGGATCGATAAATCTTTCTGACTCGAGGGACATCCAAAGTTCTAATTTATTTGAGGGAAAACTATAAAAATAACTAGTATAGTCAGGAGTCGTTACGGCATTTAAGCCTACACCTCCTGCGGTATCAACAATTTGTCCATATTCATTTTGCTTCACAAAACTACTTGCTTGGGACTCAATGTTGCTAAATTCTTCTGTGAGTTGTGACAGTTTAGCTTCATTGCCTGTAGTTTTAGCCGCTTTCATTTGGTCAAATATACGATCTAACTCGTCTAGATAAACTTGTTCCTGTTCATAATCCTGAGTCCCGATGCTTTTGGTCCCTTTGAAAGCCAAATGTTCTAAAAAATGGGCTACCCCTGTTTGTCCATCAGGTTCGTCAACTCCTCCCACATCAGCATAAGTCACAAAAGAAACTACTGGTGCTTCATGATTTTCGATCACAATAAATTTCATTCCATTATCAAGACTGAACTCGGTCACTCTCTCCAAAAAACGCTCAATATAAGGTTGCAGGGAAATCTCTTCGTTGGCGGTGACAAAACTACTGTTAAGAGTGATCAATATTGCGATCGCAAAAACTATTGGTAACGGTTTTAATAATCTTATCTTGGTAATTTTCCAAGCTAAGATTTGCCATTTTTTTAACGAATTAAACATAATTTTCAGATACCAGGACATAATTTACATAATTGTATACAAAGTTCTACTATCGCCCATTGTTAGTCATCCTGATTCCTCGTCGGTACTCGACATGGGGTCAGGGGGTTTTCTCGTTCCTTAATTTATCGTTCTGTGAAGAAACAGGTATAATTACCTCCATCTATTAGAGAATAAGAAGGCTATTGATTAACTTAAACTGGCTAATAGCCAATCGCAAAGCGATTTCAATCAAAATCATTCAATTCAAAAACGCTTGGTAAATCAATCAATTTGATTTTTCCTCCTATTGACTCGTAACTCATAACCATTATGCAAGTTTTTACCCGACCCAGTAGTCCAACCAGCACCGAAGAAGATATTCGTGAGAGGATTTTACAGGCTGCACTCAAATTATTTGCTCGTAAAGGTTATGATGGCACAACGACCAAAGATTTAGCGAATGCTGCCAAGGTAGCAGAAGGCACTCTCTTTCGCTATTTTCCTAGTAAAAAAGCAATTCTCATCGAAGTTGCCACCTCTGGTTGGATTGAGATTCTCACAGATCTCTTGACTGAATTAAGTGAAATGGGTAGCTACCAAGCTATATCTCAAGTGATGCGCCGGAGAATGATTAATATGCATGAAAATGCTGATTTATTACGAGTTTGTTTTATCGAAGCACAACATCATAGTGAACTCAGAGAACGCATTCAATCAGAAGTAATAGAGAAAATGACTGATGTAGCAGAAGCATTTTTTGAGACAGCAATGTCTAAAGGGATATATCGCGAAATGAGCCCAAAAATAGTTGCTCAAGTCTTTCTCGGCATGTTTGCGATCGCTGGATTTTCTACTGAAACTATTATCGCTCCCAAGGCTTCCCCTAAAGCCAAGCAAGAAATGGCAGAAGGAATTGCCGATATTTTTCTCCATGGAGTACTTAACAAAGATGAGTAAAAGAAAGCAATTAGATTACGAACAAATGTCTCGAAATGTTATAAAAAGCGAAAGTCCAAGATTGCCAGGCAGCTTTTATGGGAACATAAACAATTACAAATGCTGACGTAAAATTTTTGGAGGATATTATGGCAACACTTAGACTAGGCGACACCGTACCTGACTTTACCCAAGCTTCCAACATGGGCGATATCTCATTTTATGATTGGGCTGGAGATAGCTGGGTAGTTCTGTTTTCCCACCCTGCTGACTATACTCCTGTTTGCACTACAGAATTAGGGGAAGTTGCCAAGCTGCGATCAGAATTCGAAAAACGTAACGTTAAAACCATTGCTCTGAGCGTGGATGGAGTGACATCCCATAATGGTTGGATTGGCGATATTAACGAAACTCAAAAGACTACTGTTGACTATCCCATCTTGGCAGATGAAGATAAAAAGGTTTCCGACCTCTATGACATGATCCATCCTAATGCCGATGCCAAGGTGACAGTAAGAACTGTTTTTGTGATCGATCCCAACAAAAAACTACGTCTAACTCTGACTTATCCTCCCAGTACAGGCCGTAATTTCCAAGAAATCTTAAGAACCATTGATTCTTTACAACTTACTGACAACTATTCTGTAGCAACTCCGGTTAATTGGAAAGATGGCGAAGATGTAGTAGTATCTCCTGCTATTCCTACCCCAGAAGCCAAAGCAAAATTCCCCAAAGGAGTTACTGAAATCAAACCTTATCTCCGGATGACTCCTCAACCAGATAAGTAGATTTGACTATCAATTTACTAGTTACTAGTTACTAAGAACAACTAGTAGCTAGTAGGTAATCAAGTGTGAATTGAGGGATAAGTATCATTAAATTTTCTCTCTCTCTTATAAAGTCTTCCTTAGCTTGAGGAAAAGAAACCTCATCTTCGACCTCTTGCGAAGCAGAGAAGTCTTTGAGCTCATATAGTTTTGATAGATGGCTTCTCTTCTCTGAACCCACCAGTTCAAAATTGACATCATATTCACCAGGATTTTATTTTAAGCCCCTGGAAAATTATTAGTGGTCCGCAAAAAAAATACCCAATATGCGATGATAACCACGGGAGAATTGCGAACTTGGTTTAATATTTCTTGATCATCCAAAAATTATTCAATAATTTGCTCAAGCTCCATTTCTGATAGCCTCACTGTTTAAATAAAATATTAAATTTTCTTAAACTTTAATGCTTGGCTAAGAGCAATGAATTTTTTTTCTTGAGGTCTTAATCTATCGCCTTTGCCAATTGTCCATTGCAACGCCTCTTGTAATTCTCTTTCATTCAAGAACTGGGATTGATCCTGACAATTAGAATCTAACCAGACAAGTAGTTTCTTAGCATAAGGTCTTTTATCTTCTAAGAGCATTCTTGCAACCCATTCTTGGTTAAAAATAGATTGATAAATACAGTTATGGATTTTTAACTTTCCCTGCTGATTAACAATTAACCTTGTATTTAGTAGTACTTTCTGAATTTGAGCATCAGTTATTGTTTCCTGGAGCAAAATTTTTCTGTACTCCAGTAGCAACCAGAAAGAGTCATAATTTTCATTTGTCAGAAGATGCTCACAAACTACCTGAAAATGCTGCACTATCTCCTGATCTTGAGAATCTTGATTAAAGTAAGTTTGCACAATTTGCTCAATCTGTTGCTCCTCCTTACCTTCAGGAATAGGTGAATTAGAGTCACAGATCAGTTGACAAATTTTTTTGGTGAGGAATGGTTGACACTCTGTCCATGAAAGCACCTCTTGAATTACTTTATAAGGGTGTTTAGTTTTCGTTTGTAATTGAGGCCAAAGTTCTTTGAGAAATTGAGCAACTTCTGTTTTTTCCCGTTCTTCTTCTGCTGAAACCGTTTTATTGTCGTACATATCCCAAACTAAACTATCGATTAGAAAATTAAACTCTTGTTGACTTAAATCTTTGTTCTCTACCAAAGCGAGTACTATTTGAAGATGTAGCCCACACAAAAGTTGGGATTTATCCTGGCAATCGGAAGTGAACCAAGAATTCATCACTTTTTCATAGAGTGGCTTAACTACAGTCTCGTTAGGAACCAAAGATGATCTGAAAGCCTGCTTCTCCATTCTTTGGCTATCCCATACTAGACTTTCAATCAAGTAGTCAAATTGGTGATTATTTAGCCGATTATTTTCTGCCCAGTTGATTGCCTCTTGCAATTCCTGCCCTTCTATGAGTTGGGATTTATCCTGGCAATCGGAAGTGAACCAAGAATTCATCACTTTTTCATAGAGTGGCTTAACTACAGTCTCATGATCGTTAGCGTCGTTAGTAACCCAACATGGTCTAAAAGCCTCCTTCTCCATTCTTGGGCTATCCCATATTATACTGTCAATCAAGTAGTCAAATTGATTGTTATTTAGCTGATTGTTTTCTGCCCAGTTGATTGCTTCTTGCATTTCCGACCCTTCAATAAGTTGGGATTGGTCGTTTGAATTAGACTTTTGCCCGTTAGTGAGCTTTAGCTCTGATTGAGATTCTTTTTCTAACTGCTTGGATAAATCAAAAGTCCTAGATTTGCGAGTGGAACAAAGCAATAAGTCCAACCACTCTTGCATTCTCTCTGGACGGTTTTCAGGTTCTATTTCCATCCCTTGGAGAATAGCTTTATTGATGTTGTCGCTCAAAGCAGGATTGAGTTGTTGCGGCGACTCTAATTGCTGATTTTTATATTTACGAGCTAGACATGAAGTAGGAATTTTTTTAGTCACTAAAAAATATAGACTAGCTGCCAAACTATAAATATCTACTTGTGGTGTTCTACTATCTATGTCCCCCCGAGCAATCATCTGTTCCCAAGGGGCGAAACCATCAGTATAGCCAGGATTGGCAGTATAGCTAAGATTAGTAAGGGTTATGGCAATTTCAGTAGCAATACCAAAGTCAATGAGCATAGCAATATTATGATCGGGACGAACCATAATATTGCCAGGTTTGACATCGCGATGAATAATATTATTTTGATGACAATAAATTAAGGCTGAACCAATTTGTCTAATATACTCAACTGCTTCAGCTTCTGATAAGCTATCTCCCCGTAAAACAACTTTTTTTAAATCTTCACCTTCAATAAAACTCATCAGCATACAGGGAAGACCATTTTCTTCAAAGTAATCAATTACATGGACGATATTTGGATGAGGATTTCGACATAGTTTAGCTAGAATTTTAGCTTCCTTTTCAAATCCTCGGATATACTTCAAGTACTTCCTTGTTCCTTGTAATTCTGGATTTGGAGTCTTAATTACGCTGAAAAATTCTAAATGAATATGATTGACTTTATAAGCAATTCCAAATCCGCCATTGCCTAATTTTTCCTTGATTTCATAGGGACGGCTTCTGAATTTATATCCAGGTTGCCAGGGCTTTTTGATTTTTATGTTGCGTTTCATTCGTGATCTTGATTGTTCTTGATCTTGATTGTTCTTGATGCTTTTCCTTTTTGATACTTCTCATTAGTGCTATTTTTTTTATTTAGCTTGTACAACAACTATTAGTTTCTCATGATGACAGTCACTCTTTGACAGAGAATAATATTGTTAAAGTTATAGAGATCCTGAGTTAGAGTCTCATTACTACTCCTGTCGGAGAATTTTAGTTTTCTGCAAGACAGTTGTTGAGTCTTTCTAGTAAGGACATGGCTAGTCTAACTATCATTCGAGCTTTACTCATAGCAAGATTTTGGTTATGGCAATTTGATTTAGTTTAGAGGATCTCTAATCTATTTAAGATGATCCTACCTTATGTTCGACTAATGTATTACACTCATTATGATAAATTAATGTATCGAAATCGTAACAAGCCAGTTGAAGTATAGAAACTCTACTTCTGAAGTAATTAAGAGGCAATTTTTAAAAGTTTGCGATCGCAGAATCAGAGAATACTTACGTAATATATAACAGTACTGATCGACAAAAATCTGCCATATTTAATAGTTTAATGCTGCGTCCTCACAAGTTCTTCAATTTATTTGTCTATCTTGAAAGCAGAAAGAGCGAAGAGGGAGATATTCTATATGATATTGAAATAAATTATGATTGGCTTCAGTAAAGTAAATGGGCGTAATGGGAGCTAACCATGAAAGCAGCAGATATTATGACCAAAAAATTAGTCACTATCAATAGTTTGGCCACTATTACCGAAGCAGCTAGAGTTATGACACAACATAATCTACGAGCTTTAATTGTTGAGCGCACTTGCGATCAAGATGCTTATGGGATCATCACCGAAACTGATATTGCACAAACGATCGCTCAAACTCACAACCCTGAAGCAATTTATGTCTGCCAAGTAATGACTAAGCCTTGTATTGTCGTCAATCCCGATCTGGGGGTAGAACATATTGCCAAATTATTTGCTAGAGCCAAAATTCGCATCGCACCAGTAATTAAAGACGAACTATTGGGGATTGTTTCTCTGACCGATATCTTGACCAAAACCAATTGTTTAATCCCTTTTCAAGACCAATCAACATCTCAAAAACTAGAACAATTAACCGAACTACCTCTAGATGAAGCAAGAGCTACAGAACTAGAAACCATAGCAGATCACATCTACGAAAATTGGTGTAGCGGTTAAAAAATAATTCAAATTCTTTTGAAAACACAACATGGGAGAAACTAAAAGATGAAAGTCGCAGACATTATGAGCACAAAAGTCATCACCATTCGTAGTTTTGCCACAGTAACCCATGCGGTGAAGCTAATGCGAGATCATGGTTTAAGTTCACTAATAGTCGATCGCTTGGATGAATCAGATAGCTATGGCATTGTGACCGAGACCGACATTATCTATAAAGTAGCAGCTAAAGGATATGATCCTGACGAGGTTAGGGTTTGTGAAATTATGACTAAACCCTGTATAGTAGTCAACCCCGATCTCAGCACCAAATCCGTCGCCCAACTTTTTGCTAATACCGGTATTCGTCGCGCCCCCATCATCAGAGATCAACTTTTAGGTGTGATCTCCACTACCGATTTACTGCTGAGAAGTAACTTTGTGGAAAAACCCAGCGCAGTCTTACTCCAAGAACAGATCGAACGCAAAATTGCCGATGCCCGTAGAATTTGTGCCGAACAGGGTTTTACTTCGAAAGAATGTGCCACTGCTTGGGATCTAGTTGAAGAGTTACAGGCAGAGGAAGCTCATCAACAAGAATCAGAACTCAAACAAACAGCTTTTGACGAATATTGTCAAGAACATCCAGAAGCTCAAGATATCTGGCGATACGATCCTTGGTTTTGCCATTGGGAAGAAGAAGTACCTGCTTAACTCTTTGCGTAGTGTTCAGATGTGGCGTATTTGGCAAGCTCATAATCTTATTGAACAGTTGTGGACAATCTTGAAATCGGTCTTGGCAATCGGCTTGATGCGACTTCGCGGTGATGGTCTTTACACTGGCTTACTCGTTAAGATTATGGCTTATTTATTTTTCACCTCTTTTCAATATTGTCCTGGTTTTCGTCATCTTTCTTTAACCCAGATTATGCGTAAATTAAGGCGTGAATGTAATTTACTGCAATTACTGAGTGAGCATTTTCATCTTGATTTCCTGGGAATTACAGCTATTTCTTAGCTTTCACCTTCTTTCTGAATTATCAGTAGGTTAACTTTTCTATGGTGCTAACCTTTGAATTTCCCAAGCAGATTCGGTATCGGCGCGAGAATATAAAAAGCGATCGTGTAGTCGATTCTCTCTACCTTGCCAAAATTCAAAACTATGGGGTACAACTCGGTAACCACCCCAAGCTGAAGGAAGGGGAATTTCTTGGTTGTGAAACTTGCGTTTAATCTCATCAAATTTTAATTCCAGTATTTTGCGCGATGAGATGACCGTACTTTGTTGGGAACACCAGGCACCGATTTGACTACCTCTGGGACGGGTAGCAAAATACTTTAAAGATTCGGCAGGAGAAATTTTAGTAGCAGTGCCAGATATTTCTAGCTGACGTTGTAAAGCTTTCCAGAAAAATAGCAGTGATACCTGAGAATTTGCTTCAATTTGGCGAGCTTTAGTGCTTTCGTAGTTAGTAAAAAAAACCAATCCCTGGCGATCAAAATACTTTAATAGTACCATCCGTTGTGAAGGCTGACCAGTAGGGGAAACTGTTGCTAAACTCATGGCATTAGGATCGGGGAGATTGGCAGTACAAGCTTGTTGAAACCAGAGTTCAAATTGCTTAAAAGGATCGCGATCAAGCTCTTCGCGTCTGAGACCTTTGAGGGTATATTCTTGCCTTAAATTGCCGATATCCATAGTTTAGAAAAGAGTGGGCTTGAATTCATTTTACTGATGAATAATCACAGGCGTACCTAATTTCGTCCAATCAAATAGCCATTGAGCATTATTCACGGGAAGATTTATACAACCATGACTGACTGGTGTCCCAAAATTGTTGTGCCAGTATGCACCATGAAGAGCATAACCACGATCAAAGTAAAGTACGTTGGGAACATCAGGAATATCGTAGTCGGCACCGCGCATTCGATCTTGAAGATATTTTCTTTGAATAGAGTAAATTCCGGGATGAGTCGGGGTTGTCGCTCTACCTGAAGAAACGATAGTTGTAAAGGCTTGATTGCTACCTTCCCAAGCAAATAAATACTGGTCAGAAAGATCGACTTCTATCCACTTGTGACCTCCTTGCTTGAGGTTTTCAATTCTTTGAGCAATTGTATTTTCTAAGGTTGGATTAGCCAATACTACATTAGCCAAGAGCCAAGATTCACCAATAATCAAAGCTGCGATCGCACTCATTAGACAAGCGATCTCAAAGAGATCCGCTTTGCGAGCCGCGCGTCCTTGCGTCTTCTGCGAAATCAAATACCTGAAATAAGCTACTCCTCATGATTTGGCACCTCCTTGATTAAGATTTCTCATACCGTTTCTTAATAACTAAGTCTCAAATTACCCTCACTTTTAGACTAGCAAAATAGTTTGAGTATTTTGTGAAAACTGTCTGGGATTTTGTTGAGAAAAAAAGACCACCCTTGAGCGTAGTTCCACTTAATCAGAAAAATCATAAAAAAACCCTGTTGAATCTTTGCTGCTTTAGGATTAGCATGAACATACTGTAGGATGTTTAGTGCTCTTTGATAGTCTGTGTTCTCGAAACCGCTGCTATGATATCGCTTTTCCCAGAAATGCCCTGTTCTATTTAGCATCCGATTAAAACACATAGCTGTGTACCAGCTGAGCCAATGCATAATACGCGGTAAATCATCTGGTTGTTTTGGTTCAAGCAAATAGTGAACATGGTTGCTCATGATGCACAGAGCGTAAAGTTTGAAGTTAAACTTCTCTTTTGATTTTTTTAGGGCATATAAGAGCACCTCACGGCATTCATGACGACTTAGCTTAAATTCTCGGTTATTACAGCGAACAGTGACATGGTAACAGTAATTAGACTTAAGATCGCGGGGTTTTCGAGACATATTTTCAGTTATCACTAATTAATGATAACTAACAAATAAATAATTATAGGCAAAGTTATTAATCATAAATTTTTCTACGACTAAAAGCTTCATGACTTAAGCTAGAAATATTGTTAGGAAAGTCAGGAGAAAGAGAAAGGGGTAAAGGGAAAAGGAATTATAATTCACTTTTTAGCCATTATTATTAATTTATTTTTTACTTTTGCAAGAGGTCTATTGTAGTTTAATTAAAAGCAAAAAAATTAGCTAATTTTATTAATTGATCTTCGCTTAAATTATCTATTTCTTATTTGAGCTTTTCTCGTAACGTATAGATTTCTTAGATTCAAAGATAGTATTTTATAATTGTATTTTGGAAGGATTTAAAAATGCGATCACGAAGTGCCAGCCTTCGGCTGATCGCGCAGCGCCTCGCTTGCCGAGACCTCGAAGAGATCCGCTTTGCGGGTCGCGCAGCGCCAGGCTTTGCCTGATTGCCTAAAGTTAAGTTCCATAACACGATCGCAAATTTTCGATGTTCCCTCTTCCCTAGAACAGAGCGTTTATGTGACTCACCAGTCTGAAAATTGCTATATCTGATTACCATGACATTTTTTATATTTCTTGCCACTACCACACCAACAATTATCATTACGTTTAGGAACTAAATCTGGTAAGATTTCTCCTTCTAAATAAAACCATTTTCCGTTAGCTTTAATAAACTTAGAACGTTCATGTAGTTGTTGAATCTCGTTGACTTTAAAGATAGCAACAAATTCTACATAGGCGATCGCTTGATTTTTTCTGTCTTGACTAGTATCGATTATATTTAAACCTAACCAAGTAGTATTTTTAATACTATTCGCAATTTTCTGGCGATCATTTTTGGTTCGCTTATCAGGATGATAAGTGGCAATCAAATAATCAATATCGCCTTGACAAAAAGCAGTATAACGCGATCGCATTAACTGTACTGCGGTTTTAGGAATTTCTTTTCCTGAGAGATAAAGTCCACAGCAATATTGATATTTTTTACGGCTCCCACAAGGGCAAATTTGCTCAGTATTCACATTAGGTAATGGATAATAGACAAAGCTCGATGATGAAACTTAGGTGCATTCAAGCTTAGCAAATTAGGTAGAATGAAAAAAAGATGTCACATAATGTCACATCAAAATATGATCAGTACCTAGACAAAATTGTTTATACATTTTTTGGTTCTCTAGAACCTAATACCTAATACCTATCAACTCTAGGTAATATATTTAAGTAGCTACTTAGTAAAACCAGATTACAATGATCCCTTCAATCAAAACTATTGGTCAAATCATTTTAGGCTTGGGATTAACCGGCATTTTTGCTAATCCAGCTGGGGCTAATCTGTCCCTAGAAGAAATTAATTCCATTGCCAGACAAACTACAGTAGTGATTGCTCCTGGCTTAACACCAGAATTAGTCACTGAACTAGAAGCAAATCGCAATAATCCTTTAGCGAGCCAAAATAATCCTGATGGAGTATGGAATCCAGGCTCTGGTGTGATTGTTGCTCGCCAAGGAAACACCTATTATGCCTTGACAGTAACCCATAATTTTAAACAAAGATATTTAGAACAAAATATTCCCCATGGAATTCGTACCAGTGATGGGGAAGTTCATCCGATCACTGAAATTAACGATGGGAGAAAATGTCCCCTTCAAGAACGAATAGAGATTCAAAATCTAATTCGCTTTGGCTGCTATTCTGTAGCTATTCCTAATAGATTATCAGGAACAGATCTCGCGATCGTGAGTTTTGAAAGCAATAATGAATATCCGGTCGCCTCTGTAGGAAATGCTGAACGCGTTGCTATTGGCGATCAAGTATATATCTCGGGTTGGCCAGATCCGGAAAAAGAAAAAGATCCCGTAACGGGTGTTTGCAAAGGTAAAGTAGCTCGTCGCCAACGCCGTCTGGCTTGGACTCCTATGACTCGGAAAATTGCCGCTAGCGAAAGCGAAAACGAAAACGGTTATAACATATTTTACTTCGATCTAACTCGTCCTGGAATGAGTGGTGGCCCTGTTTTCGATAGCGAAGGTTTTGTGGTTGGGATTCATGGACGAGGTTCAGCACAAAAAGGAGAACGAGTTAGACAATATTGTTCTCTTGAATTGGCACCAAATAGACAAGCTTTAGAGTCAGGAGATTTAGAATCTAATGATGTGCAAGACTTGGTACAAGCAGCAGTAAATTATACTGCGCTAGATTTGCATTCTGAGTTTAGTAGTGGACAAAATACAGACAATTTTCTGTCTTCATGGCAAGACTTAGGACTCAATTTACAGCTTCTGTTTAACGAACAACCTCCGACATCAGAATTTATCAACTCTGGCTTGATTCAGCTCGATCAAAATAACACCAATCAGGGAATTTTAGACGTCGATGTTGCTGAAGATATTTATGGCTGGCACGAATTTGGCGGGCTCTCATCACAAGCTCCTCAAGATGTCATCGATGATATTTATGAGGGTTTTTCCTTGAAAAATCTGATTCGAGATGAACCTTCTCCAGGATGTCGCTTTTTACTCTTAGGAGAACCCTGTAAAAATTGAGTGCCAACCGCGTCTAGTTTGCCAATTATAGTGTTCGCTTGGTTCGCTCATTAAAGCGATTTACCAGAAAGCTCAGGCCTTGTAGAGTGGGCAACCCTCAGTCTTAATCCCATAAACTATGGTTCAATTAAATTTGCCCACCTTACTATTACCTATAGTTTTTGACCGCTGACTTTTAACTGTAAATAGGTCGGTGTTTTAGATAGTGACGCGCCACCTCGCCTTTGACCATATCTTGGAGATGATCTGAAGCTAGAAATTCCTGGGGGAATCCTAGATCTATTTTGGTCATTTGGTTCAAATGATTCACGGTTTCTGTACTCAAGTTAAGCTTAGCAGCAGCGAGCGTGTCCTGAATTTGGGAGACCTTTCTCGCGCCGATAATAGGGATAAATCGGTATCCTTGAGCCAATACCCAAGCTACTGCCACTTGGGCAGATGAAACTCCATATTCGTCAGCTATTTTATCGACTTCTCGGGCTATTTTTAGATTATGCTCCAAGGTGCGACCTTTTTCGTCATTGCCCATTTTACGTAGGGAATCATTGTCGCCACTTCGGGTATATTTTCCAGAGAGTACGCCTCCTGCTAACGGTGCCCAAGCCGTGATTCCGAGATCAAAATGCTGAGCCATCGGAATTAAATCTCGCTCTGGGTCACGGGCTAAAAGGCTATATTCGGCTTGAATACCGATGTACTGAGTCCAGCCTTGTAATTCAGCCATGACGTTAGAAGCGCTAACAATCCAGGCAGGACTGTCACTAAAACCAATATAATTAACTTTACCCTGACTTACTAAATCATCCAAGGCACGGATAGTTTCTTGATAGGGGGTGTCATCGTCATAGGCATGAACCCATAATAGGTCGATATAATCTGTCTGCAAACGACGGAGACTCGCTTCAACTGCCCGCATCATGTTTTTGCGTTGATTACCTGAGGCATTGGGATCTGTATGATCCATAGATAAGGTATATTTTGTGGCAATAACCATGCGATCGCGATCGCCTTTTACCCAACGTCCAATATATTCTTCAGTTTCTCCATTGTGATACTTATCTGCTGTATCGATAAAATTACCACCAGCATCACGATAGGCACTCATGATCTCCTTGCTAGTCGCCTCATCTGCTCCGAAGCCCCAATCTTGGCCAAAACTCATGGTGCCAAGACAAATTTCGGAAACTCTTAATCCTGAACGCCCCAACAATTTGTAATTTAGCATCTTCAATTTCCTTGCAGAACTGCACTGAGAAAAACATATTCTGCTCAGTATAACGAAACCCTCAGCATCGATTTGCCAAGCTGAGAACCTAGAACTTAGAGCTTAGAGCTCATGCTCACGAAGGGATTTGTCACTGAAATAACATTTACGTCTTAAGCCTTTTTTCAATAATGATTGATATTCAGCAGCGTCAATAATATAAGAACCAAATCTTTCTAAATGGGGGTTTTGTAATTGAGCATCAAAGAACAGATATCCTCTCTGGCGTAAATGCTCTACTAACTTAACCATCGCTACTTTTGAACCCTCACTAATACGATAAAACATGGATTCACCAACAAAGATACCAGCGATCGCGATTCCCAAAATACCTCCAGCTAATTGATCTCCATACCAAGTTTCAAAACTATGCGCCCATCCAGCTTGATATAACGCCAAGTAAACCTGTTGCAACTCCGGGGAGATCCAGGTTGTTTCTCGATCTGCACAACCCTCGCAAACTCCAACAAAATTGCGATCTATGGCAACAGAAAATTTTTCTTGATTAATCACTCTTCGTAAAGATTTAGGATAGCGAAAACGATTATCTAGAGGAATCAAAGTCCTTTGATGACTCGAATACCAACCCAATTTCCCATGATCATCCGACATTAAAAAATAGCCTTGACTATACCCTCTAATAACCGATGAAATATCAACATCATATATATTCATAATGCTTGATGTAGATTAGTTGTGTTCATTGATTTTCTAGTGTTTAGCTCTCAGCTTTCAGCCTTAAGCTCTCAGCTTGGTTTTATTACCGCAGTTAACGAGGAAAAAAGTTTAGATAGTAATCCTAAATTATATGAGAGAATGTTCCCGTTTCTTGTTCCCTATCAGCTTTACCTATGAGATCTTTCTCCCATGGCATAGAATTACTACAGCTAATGACAACAGCGATAGTAGTTCATAATTATCCTGTAGGCAAAAGCCATCAAGGTTTAGATAGCATAAAAGAAGTTCCTCTTACCAACACCAAAACCAATGTCATCAGAAGTTGAACCCATTTCTCCTATTACTTTACCTCCCATAACTAATCCCGATCTTGAAGCAAAATGGCTAAAAGAAGCCTTGCATACTTGGTTGGATGAAGAATTTATTCCGGAAGTAGTTAATGAAACTATTGCTGTGCGAGCGTCACAAATCTTTGTCCGCCAACGTTTAGAAGGAGAAAATGATCTTGGTTCTTTAGTCATTGCCATTGTGACAGAAATGCAAGCATTTGATTTTAGTCGCAGTTTTTATAGTGAATTTGCGATCGCTAATGCTGTTAGTGATTTAATTTTAGATAGTCTCGGTATTGATCGCTGTTGTGGAGCTTAATAAACATCCTAAATAAAATATGCAAGACTCGGTTTAGGTCAAGAAATACCCACGAAGACAGGAAAAAAGTAACAGATCAAAGGTAAAAGCTAAAAGATATCAATTTTAATTTCTAATTTTCTAATTTACTTTTACAAGAGATGGTCATGATATATTAATCTAAATTCGAGATCAGTACACTCAGTTCAATTTAAAAATTAAGTATTTTAGGAGAGGATTAAGAAATGACCGCAGAAGGATGTATTAGGGTGGGTCAAGAAGCGCCTGATTTTACCGCTACTGCCGTTTTTGACCAAGAATTCAAAACAATTAAATTGTCTGACTATCGCGGTCAGTATACCGTTTTATTTTTCTATCCTTTAGATTTTACCTTTGTTTGTCCTACTGAAATTATTGCCTTTAGCGATCGCTATAAAGAATTTTCTACACTCAATACAGAGATCTTAGGAGTCTCTGTTGACAGCGAATTTTCTCACCTGGCATGGATTCAAACTGATCGCAAAGAAGGTGGTATTGGCGATATTGACTACCCTCTAGTTTCTGATATCAAAAAAGAAATTAGCACTGCTTACAATGTTCTTGACCCCGATGCGGGGGTAGCACTACGAGGACTATTTATTATTGATCCAGAAGGCGTTATCCAACATGCTACCGTCAATAATCTATCCTTTGGGCGCAGCGTAGATGAAACCCTACGGACTTTAAAAGCTATCCAATACGTACAATCCCATCCCGATGAAGTTTGTCCTGCTGGCTGGAAAGAAGGAGATCAAACAATGGTTCCCGATCCTGTTAAGTCTAAAGCTTATTTTGCCAGTGTATAGCTTGAAAACAGCTTTAAGCTTGAAGCCTGAAGCTATAAGCTAACTTCATCCAAAATATTCTTATTCTTAGACACGGTTATCCCGTGTTTTTTTATTTTGTTCATTAACTCTACAAATTAGCTCAATAAATACAATTGCAATTATCACAAGATTTAATCGGCACGAATTAAAAATGTATTAATACGTATTTATGCGTACAAAAAAAAAGTAGGTTGAAATTTTTCAGTAAAACAACGATGGTCTATTTTTAGGAGTCAATAGACAATTGTATCTAGATTAATCCCATAGATTTTATGGGATTTCTGATACCTTAGCTTTAATTCCTATGATTAATCAATCTCTTAGCTATCGTTCTATGGAACTTTTACAGGATTACTTTGTTAATCCTTCCCTTAGATTAAGGAATAAATTAGTTGAATTAAATTCTGGTTTGGTTAGAAAAGTTGCTCATCAAGTAAGTAAAAAATGTGCTGAACCTTACGAAGATCTAGAACAAATTGGCTATCTCGGTTTAATCAGAGCCATTGAACGTTTTGACCCTCTTCAAGGTTCTGCCTTCAGCTCTTTTGCTATACCTTATATTCGTGGGGAAATGCTCCACTATCTAAGAGATAGAGGTAGCATGATGAGAATCCCTCGGCGTTGGCAAGAACTATATGCTAAAGGTAAAAAATTACGCAAAGAATTAATCGAAAAATTAGGCCGTTTACCACAAGATACCGAACTTGCTAATGCCTTAGGAATTCCTTTAAATGAATGGAGCGAATGTCAATTGGCTTTACAAAATAGGTTGCCGATTAGTTTAGATGCAGTAGTTAGTAATACCACAGATTCTTCTGTTACTTTTGGTGATACTTTAGCCGATCCCCGTGCCCAACAAATCAGAAAATTAGAGGAAGATCGCTTACAATTACAACGAGCTATGAGTCAACTAGAAGACAAAACTAAAGCAGCTATTGAATGTGTATTTTTATGGGATTTACCCCGTAAAGAAGCAGCTAAATATATTGGCATTAGCCCCATGACTGTCACTAGACATTTACATAAAGGAATTGACCAATTAGGAACTATTCTCAATCCCCAAGTTGCTTGATCTTAAGTTAATCGACTTCATAAGAGGAAATAGTTAGGTTAGGTGTTAGGTGATATATTTTAAAACTTCTATTATTAATTACAAACCGTAAAAATTAGATTTGCAATCATAATCTTAATCTCTCTGACTCTTGAGTATCATGACTACATATTAGTTGCGATGCTCATTTTTTTTGGCCCATGTCATATTGGTCAAGGACAATCACTATTAATGATCAAGATCATGGCATTTTCACCAAGAAACATACTTGTATTAAGCGCATTAACTGCCACTATTTTGGGGATGGGATGTTCTTTCGTCCCGGAAGAGCTGTTGTCAGAAATCGATCCTAATACCCAGGTAGCAAGCTGTGGTTATCAAATAGTCAATACTTATCCCCATGACGAAAATGCTTTTACTCAAGGCTTGGTCTACTATGATGGAGATTTATATGAAGGAACAGGATTACGATCGCGTTCTTCTCTACGTAGAGTTGACTTAGAGACTGGTCAAGTTTTGCAAAATCTTGATTTGGACAACAAGTATTTTGGGGAAGGAATTACCTTATTTGAGGAGCAACTGATACAACTTACTTGGGTATCCCAAATCGGTTTTGTTTATGAGCGCGAATCTTTTGAGAAGTTACAGGAGTTTACTTATCCCACAGAAGGTTGGGGATTAACTCACGATGGCGAGAATTTAATTATGAGTGATGGCTCAAATAATCTTTTTTTCTTAGATCCTGAGACTTTCGAAGAAGTTAAAAGAATCACTGTAAGCGATAGCGGTCAGCCTGTTGAGATGTTAAATGAACTTGAATATATCAAGGGGGAAATTTACGCTAATGTTTGGATGAGCGAGCGTATTGTGCGAATCGATCCGACCACTGGTCAAGTATTGGGATGGATTGATTTGTCTGGATTACGCAATCCTGCTCTAGCTGGCAATCGAGATGCGGTTTTAAATGGTATTGCCTACGACTCTGAAAAAGATAGACTATTTGTTACTGGCAAATTATGGCCTAATCTATTTGAGATTGCAATTAATTGTAATTAAATGATTTGCTAATAGCCGGTAAATGCTTAATGTTCAAACTCGCGCGTTCCTTAAATGAGTAAGACTCATCAGGGTCGCTCCTCAATGCTCAATGTTCAATGATTTAGAAGCTGCTTTAAAACATTTTTTTGGCTATGATAGTTTCCGAGTAGGGCAAAGAAAAATAATCGAAGAAGCTCTTAATAATCATGATTTATTGGTTATTATGCCCACAGGTGGGGGCAAGTCTCTTTGTTTTCAGTTACCTGCTTTACTGAAACCAGGATTAACTATTGTAGTCTCGCCTTTGATTGCCTTGATGAAAGATCAGGTAGATGCCTTGCAGGATAATGGTATTGGGGCAACTTTTCTCAATAGTACCCTAGATTATAGCCAAGAGCGATCGCGTAAACAAGCTATTCTCGCAGGTAAAATCAAATTACTCTATGTAGCGCCAGAAAGATTATTAACCGAAAAATTTCGTGCTTTTTTGTCTCAAATTAATCATAGTTTAGGATGTAATGCGATCGCGATCGATGAAGCTCATTGTGTTTCGGAATGGGGACATGATTTTCGTCCCGAATATCGTCAATTACAACGATTACGCAGTCAATTTCCCCAAACTCCGATCTTTGCTTTCACGGCGACAGCTACTAAAAGGGTTCAAGAGGATATCATTCAACAGTTAGGATTACGCAATCCTCATGTCCATTTGTCTAGTTTTAATCGTCCCAATCTATATTATGAAGTTAAATTAAAAGAAAAAAACAGCTATTATCAACTATTACAAAGTATTCGCCAAGAATCAGGCTCGGGAATCGTTTATTGTTTAAGCCGTCGTCGAGTAGAAGAAATTGCTTTTAAACTTAAACATGATGGCATTGATGCCTTACCTTACCATGCCGGATTAGAAGCTGAGGTTCGCACTTATAATCAAACTCGTTTTTTGCGGGATGATGTCAGGATAATTGTGGCAACTATTGCCTTTGGTATGGGAATTAATAAACCCGATGTTCGATTTGTTTTTCATTATGATTTACCCCGTAGTTTAGAAAATTTTTATCAAGAATCTGGGAGAGCTGGCAGAGATGGAGGAACAGCAAAATCAATTCTTCTTTTTGGCTCTGGTGATCTGAAAAAAGTTAATTATTTAATTGAAAAAAAACCCGATATTAATGAACAAAGAATTGCCCGTCAACAATTGAATCAAGTAGTAGATTATGCTGAAGGAACAGTCTGTAGGCGGACAATTATTCTGCGTTATTTTGGGGAAAAGTTTTCAGGAAATTGTGGTAAATGTGATAATTGTTTAGAACCTAAGCCGATAGAAGATTGGACAATTGAAGCCCAAAAGTTTCTTTCTTGTATGGCACGTTGTCGAGAAAGATTTGGCATGAATCATTTAATAGATGTACTGCGAGGTTCCCGAAATAAAAAAGTTCAGCAATATGGTCATCATTTGGTATCTACCTATGGAATTGGCAAGGAAACAAGTGTCGATGAATGGAAAATGCTAGTGCGCTCACTTTTGCATCAAGGGTTAATTTCCGAAACTAATGATGGTTATCGTATTTTAAGATTTAATAAACGGAGTTGGGAAATCATGAGAAAAGAGAGAGAGGTTCTAGTTGCAGTTAGCAATAAAAAACTTAGCAAGGACAATAATAAATACAATCCTCGCCAAGCAGAAGCAGAAATCCTCTACGAAAAACTCAAAATATTACGTAAACAAATTGCCGACTTACAATCTGTTCCTCCCTACGTTATTTTTGCTGATTCTAGTTTGAAGTCAATGTCTCATATCCAGCCGAAAAACGAAGCTGAATTTTCTAAAATATCTGGAGTTAACAATCACAAATTACAACAATATGGGGATAAATTCTTATCTGTTATCCAAGAATTTATGCGATCGCAACAACTTCCCAAACCCCTTCCTAGTAAAAGTCAAATGGCGACTTTACAACTCCATCAACAAGGTTTAAATCTTGAAGAAATTGCCGACCAAAGAGGCTTTGCCATGAGTACTATTTGTAATCACTTAGGAGAACTATTAGAAATGAATCAACCGGTCGCTTTAAATCAATTAGTCAAACCGGAAAGACAAAAAGCGATCATCGAAGCAATTTTTAAGCATGGCGATCAATCTCTCAAAATCCTCAAAGAAGCTTTAGGTGAATATTACAGTTATGATGAAATCAAATTAGTTCGAGGATGGTGGCGTAGTCAACACAATAATTAGTTAAGAGAATTATCGGCGCAAATTACTGACAAACAAAGCAAATAAATATTATTTTGATGATGTAGAGCTGCTTAATATCTCTGGACGAAATGATACTTCAGCAGATAGCATAAGCAACTAAGTTCGAGCAACAAACATTTGAGGGGATGGTTTGCGAAAATTATTACAACTATCTAGATTCATAGATACTGTGAATGAATGGATTGGTCGTCTTACCTACTGGTTATTACTCTTTATGGTATTGGTGGGAGTCTGGAACGTAGTGGGCAGATATTTAGGCAAACTTGTCGGTTACAATTTCACTTCCAATGCCTTAATCGAGATTCAATGGTATTTATTTGACTTAGTATTTCTCTTAGGTGGGGCTTATGCTCTCAAACATAACGAACATGTGAGGGTAGACATATTTTATAAAGATTTGAGTCCTCGTCGCCAAGCTCTGATTAATTTTGTTGGCTCGTTATTATTTCTAATTATTTTTTGTGCTTGGGTCATTTGGTTTTCTTGGGGAACAATTGTCAATTCTTGGCAAATTTGGGAAATATCTCCCGATCCTGGAGGTTTACCTCGTTATCCTATTAAATCTATTATTATTGTTGGTCTTTTGTTATTGATCTTTCAAGGTATATCTGAAGCTATTAAAAATTGGGCTATCTTAACTGATAACAACGCTCGGGGGGAAGGGGTAATTAGCGATCGCGAAGCGACAGGTTTCTCTGATCGCCAGGAGAACAATTATGACTTATGATTGGCTAGGTATCGCCATGTTCGCAGGAGCATTGGTGTTATTATCTTTTGGTTATCCTGTAGCTTTTTCCCTGGGTGGAGTGGCAATTATTTTCGCCCTGATTGGTGCTGCGTTAGGGGAATTTAGTCTGAGTTTGTTTAATGCCATGCCAAGTCGTATCTTTGGCATCATGGCCAACTATACCTTGTTGGCTATTCCCTATTTCATCTTTCTCGGTTCGATGCTAGAAAAAACCGGGATGGCAGAGAGATTACTAGAAACCATGGGAATTATCTTCGGCAGAATGCGCGGTGGTTTGGCTCTGGCTGTGGTAATTGTCGGGGCTTTACTCGCAGCTTCTACAGGAGTAGTTGCTGCGACAGTTGTAGCAATGGGATTAATTTCTCTCCCCATTATGTTGCGCTATGGGTACAACAAGGAATTAGCCACAGGAGTCATTGTCGCATCGGGTACTTTAGGACAAATTATTCCTCCCAGTGTTGTCTTGGTGGTCTTGGGAGATCAATTAGGAATCTCGGTGGGAGACCTGTTTATTGGCTCATTGATTCCTGGGTTATTAATGGCAGGAGCTTTTTGTATCCATGTGATGATCGTCGCTTGGCTCAAACCTGATGCGGCACCGGCTTTACCCGAAGAAGTCAGAAATATTGGTGGTCAAGCTCTGCTCAAAAGAGTAATTACAGTGATGCTGCCACCTTTAGGCTTAATTATGCTCGTTTTAGGCAGTATTTTCTTTGGAGTTGCCACTCCTACCGAAGCTGGGGCAGTTGGCTCTTTAGGGGCGATGATTTTAGCTTATTTCAATGGCAAATTGAACTGGACTGCGGTGAAGCAAGTTTGCGATGCTACCCTGCGTATCACCTCGATGGTGATGTTTATTCTCTTGGGATCTACTGCCTTTAGTTTAGTCTTTCGCGGCTTAGGAGGCGATCGCTTTATGGAAAATTTTCTCACTAATATCCCAGGAGGGGCGATCGGGTTTTTACTAGTAAATATGCTAGTGATCTTCTTTCTGGGCTTTTTTATCGATTTCTTTGAAATTGCTTTTATTGTAATTCCGATATTTGCTCCCATTGCTCAAAAATTAGGCTTGGATTTAGTTTGGTATGGCGTCATTATTGGTGCCAATTTACAGACTTCTTTCCTCACGCCGCCCTTTGGCTTTGCTCTGTTTTATCTGCGGGGTGTGGCACCAGTAGAGATAAAAACCCAAGATATTTATCGGGGGGCGATTCCTTTTATTTTGCTGCAGTTATTGGTATTATTTTTAATAATTACTTTTCCAGGTTTAGTAAGTTTTCTACCATCTTTAAAGATTGGTGGTTAGGGATTGGGGATTAACGTCAGTGCGACGATTTGTGTTTAATGAAAGATAATCGTGTCCAGGTTCGTCGAGTACTTTGGATCACTTTATTATTGAATCTGTTTGTGATGGTATTAAAAACCATCATTGGCATGGTTACGGGTTCTTTGAGCTTACAAGCGGATGCACTCCATAGCGTCACAGATAGTGCTAACAATGTTTTAGGTTTGGTGGCCAATCGTTTTTCTTCTCCCCACCCTGATCGTGAACATCCCTACGGACACCAAAAGTTTGAAGCTTTAGGGGCTTTAGGTATTTCTACTTTTTTGGGAATAGTTTGTTTTGAGATTTTTAAATCTGCGATCTCTCGTATCTTTATGGAGAGTAAAACTGTTACCATCTCGCCTCTGGAATTATCTTTACTACTGATAGTTTTACTAGTTAATATTTTTGTGGCAATTTACGAATCTCGTGTCGGCAAACGAATCAATAGTCCGATTTTAATTGCCGATGCTAAACATACCATGAGCGATATTTGGGTCACTTTACTGGTGCTCGTTGGTTTAGTGGGAGTTTGGCAAGCCCAAGTTTGGCAGATTCCTCAACTACAATGGTTAGATGTGATTTTAGCTTTTCCCGTCGGCTTACTAGTGTTTCGGAGTGGTTGGTCAATTCTGCAAGATAATTTACCTTGGTTAGTCGATGAAATCGCGATCGCACCTGAAGCAATTCATAGTACAGTGATGAAAGTACCTGGAGTTATTAACTGTCATGATATTGCGTCTCGGGGAGTAATTGGCAGACAGGTATTTGTGGAGATGCATCTGATTGTAGATGCTGTCGATGTGGAAACTGCTCATAAAATTACTGAAGAAGTGGAATATCAGTTAGAAATCAAATATGCCCCCATTCGAGTTTCTATTCATATCGAACCACCAGATTACCAAAGCGATTATATTAGTTTTGGCATTGAAGTAATTGATAAATAATTTTCCCTAGCTACTAAATTTCCATGACTTGGCAAAAATTTGTTCCTCAAGCGACTAAAGATGGCTCTTATACTTTCTTTTCCGATGACTTCCAAGAAGCTTTTCATTCTTTTCATGGTGCTAAACAGGAAGCAGAAATTAAATTCGTGCAACCAACATTAATTACCAATATCGCCCAACATCATAATTCAATTCGCCTTCTCGATATCTGTTATGGTTTAGGTTACAACAGTGCTGCTGCCATGGAGGCAATCTGGCAAATTAATCCCCAATGCCATATTGAACTAATAGCTTTGGAAATATCAGCGGCGGTTCCCCAACAAGCGATCGCAAATAACCTCTTAAACCAATGGCGATCGCCAATTCCCCAATTATTAGCCGAATTAGCCCAGACCTATGCTGTAAGTAAAGATTTGTTTCAAGGGAAATTATTGCTAGGAGATGCCAGACAAACTATCCAACAAGTTGGTAACTGGCAAGCTGATGCGGTTTTTCTCGATCCTTTTTCTCCTCCCAAATGTCCTCAACTATGGACGGTAGAATTTATCGCTAAAGTAGCTCAATGTCTTGCTCCCCAGGGGAGACTAGCCACTTATTCCTGTGCAGCTGCGGTTCGTAGTGCCTTAATTCTGGCAGGGTTAAAAATTGGCTCTACAGCAGGAGTTGGGAGAAAATCTCCTGGTACAGTGGCAGCTTATGTTGATCAATATTTAACTCCTCTATCGCTTCAAGAACAAGAACATTTGCAAAGTCGAGCTGCTATTCCGTATCGTGATTCTTCTTTGAGTAGTTCCCCCAATAGCATTCACGAACTCAGAGCACAAGAACAGCAAAAAAGTATACTAGAATCAACAAGTAAGTGGAAAAAACGTTGGCTAAGTCTAAATACTTAAAAAATAATAAATGGGATTCAGTGAAAATACTAAGCCTAGAATGACGTAAATTCATCAAAAGTATCAAGCAGCTTAAAAATGTCCGTGAAAAAGCGGATTTCAAAATTACGAAAAAAACTCATAATAATAAAAACAGCAATTTTAAAATTACGATAATATAACATCGATAGAATTTACATCTTGAGTTCGACGAGCAACTCTGGAGATTTACGTAATTGGATTTAGTTAAGCTGGCCCTTAATATCATATGATTCCACTTAGATGGCATAAATGGGGAAAACTCACTATACCTAAACGCTCAATCCAGAAGAGAATTGTAAGTCGTAACTTAGGATGACAAACTAATCAATATTTCCCCATTAATTTGAGGTTAAAGATTGAAGTTTAAATTCTTGAGAAGTAGAATCTAAAAACTTCTGTGAAAAAATAAGATGATTGAGTCACTGTCTGGTTTATCCATAACTAATAAAACTAATTTTCCTGCTGTGAATCATTCTCCTCAAATATCAGCTAAAGTCATGGTGATTGATAATCGCCCTTTAAGCCGCATGACGGTTGTCGATTTACTAGTTGTCGATGGCTACCAAGTCATAGAATCCGATGGGGAATCAGCAATTTTAGAATTAGTCTCTGAGAAACAACCCGATCTTGTATTGCTAAACGCGGTCTTGCCTGAAAGTAACGGTTTTGAAGCCTGTCGGCAACTCAAAACAGATCTCAGAACTAAAGATATACCTGTAGTTTTGATGACAGTCGGCGATCGCCGAGAGTATCGCCTACAAGTCATGGAAGCAGGAGCTGATGATTTTCTGGTAAAACCTTTAGATCGTCTGGAATTGTCTACGAGAGTAAGAACTTTAATTCATCAAAAAAGATTGAATGAAGGCTTAGATCAGACCAAACAGGTTTTATTTTCGATCGCCAAAGCAGTCGAAGGTCGTTCGTCTGATCGCGGTGGTTCTTGTGCTAGAGTAGCTGATTTAGTAAAAGCTTTTGGCGAATATCTCCAAGTTGGCCCAGAAGCGATTGAAAATTTAGTATTTGCGGCTCATCTTCATGATATTGGCACGATCGCAATTCCTGATTCGATTATGCTCAAAAAAGGAGAATTAACCCCTGAAGAAACTGAATTAGTCAAAAAGCATGTTTTGATTGGAGAACAAATCTGTCAACCATTAAGCCATCGTTGGGGCGTGTTGCCGATTATTCGTCATCACCATGAACGCTGGGATGGTAGTGGTTATCCTGATGGACTTGCCAATTCTAATATTCCCTATTTAGCCCAGGTATTTCAAATTATTGATATTTATGATGCTTTAACCAGCGACCGTCCTCATAAACAAGCCTATAGCGCCCAAGAAGCTTTAGAGATTATTGCTGAAGAAACTACCAAAGGCTGGCGCAATCCTAGCTTAGTCACTAAATTTACCGCTTTTGTTCAGGAGTTGGAAAAGAATAAGGAATAATTCACCTAAAAACTTTTGCTCTTTGCTCCCAAGTCAAGTTATACTCCAATCGGATTAACCCTAAGCAATCTAAAAACCATGGTAGCGGTAGCAATTTTAGCAGCAGGGCGCGGAACTCGGATGAAATCCGACCTTCCCAAGGTCTTACATTCCCTTGCCGGAAGATCACTAGTAGAACGAGTCATCGATAGTTGTCAATTATTAGAACCAGACAAAAAAATTGTCATTATTGGTTATCAAGGAGTGAAAATTCAACAAGAGTTGAGTCATCTCGACGGACTAGAATTTGTCACTCAAACTGAACAATTGGGAACAGGTCACGCAGTACAACAATTAATTCCCTATCTACAAGATTATCAAGGGGATTTGTTAGTTTTAAATGGAGATGCTCCCTTACTACGGAAAATCACCTTACATCAATTAGTCAAAACCCATCAACAAAGCGGAAATGCTGCCACTTTATTGACTGCTCATTTACCTAATCCCCAAGGTTATGGTCGAGTATTTTGCGATCGCAATAACCTGGTTAGTCAGATTATTGAAGATCGAGATTGTACCCCCGCACAAAAGCAAAATCGACGAGTTAACGCCGGGATTTATTGTTTTAAATGGCAAAAATTAGCTCAAGTCTTACCCCAGCTTTCGACCAATAACGATCAAAAGGAATATTATCTCACTGAAGTAGTTGGTTATCTTGACCAAGTCATGGCAGTCGATGTTGCCGATCATTTGGAAATCACAGGGATCAATGATCGTCAACAACTATCTACTGCCTATAATATCTTGCAAACCAGGATTAAAGATTATTGGATGAAAGCAGGAGTGATGATGATTCAACCAGAAACCATCACCATCGACGAAACAGTTCAGTTAGAACCAGACGTAATTATCGAGCCACAAACCCATATTCGGGGTCATACTCTGATCGCCACAGGTAGTCATATTGGGCCGGGAAGTCTGATTGACAATAGTAAGATAGCCAGTAATGTGACTGTCCTTTATTCCGTAGTTAATAACTCAGAAGTTGCCGAAAATACAACTGTAGGGCCCTATGCTCATTTACGGGGAGCTGCGAAAGTTGGGGCTAATTGTCGGATTGGTAATTTTGTAGAGATTAAAAAAAGCAGTTTAGGAGACAATACCAATGCGGCTCATCTCTCCTATCTTGGAGATGCCACTCTCGGTGATCGCGTTAATATAGGGGCAGGAACTATTACAGCTAATTATGACGGGATTAGAAAACATCAAACAATCATTGGTAGTGGTACCAAAACAGGCTCTAATAGCGTTATGGTAGCACCCCTTACCTTAGGAGAAAATGTTACCGTAGCCGCGGGTTCTGTAGTTACAAAAGACGTTCCGCCCGATGCCCTAGTCATCGCCCGTGCCAGGCAAAAGGAAATACCTGACTGGCAACAAAACAGTAAACAGTAAAAATTTATTAGTAAGTATTTATCAGTGGATAATTAATTGCATAGTTAAATGCTTACTAATTTAGCGATTTCTAGGGAGAAATTCTCAATCAGAAATTCTCAATCAAAAGTAATACCAAATTAAATAATGTTTGCGACACATACAATTTAGGTAGGGGTTTGGCAGTGCCAAACCCCTACTAGCGGTCAGATATTACGAATTAAATAAATACCTTAATAAATAACAATCCAAAGTTGGTCTATAGTAGATTATTTTTTGCCCATACGAGCCATTTTTTCCTTAACAGCTAAACTCATGAGATAGCGCATCAATAATAAAAACCATAATCCCGACAAGCCAAACATCACAAAAGCCAAAATTTTATAGGCATTAACTAAGAAAATTGTTCCTGATAAGAGGCTAAATCCTGTTAAACAAGTAAAGATTAAACTTTTAATACCTAATTGAATTAGTTTTAAAGTGCGATCGCTTTCGACAGAACGGACTCTAACTTGTAGTTCTCCTAATTCTAATCGAGATTCCAATCTTTGAATAGATAATTCAGTACGAGAAGGCTGATTAAATTTTTGTTGCACTAAATCTTTAGTTTGTCTAGCTACAGTACCCAAAATATTAGTTGGTTGCTGAGAAAAAGCCAGACTTTTAAGAAAAGGTTGAGCAGCAGCTAAGAGATTATATTGTGGATCAAGAACTCGGGCAATTCCATCTAGAGTTGTCAGAGATTTAATAATAAAAGTCATCTGAGGAGGTAGACGAAATGGCTGTTGCTCAAACATCAGATAAATTTCATCAGTTAGTTGTTCAAAAGCTTTAACATCTATTGGTTTATCACGGAATTCTGTTAAGAGAAAAGACACCATTCTTTTGATGGGAGTCATATCAGAAACAGGTTCGATTAATCCCATATAAATTAAAGTTTGTACCACCTCATCGGTATCATTTTTTAAAACAGCAAAAAAAGTTTTGACCATCTGGTCTTGCGCGATCGCTTTAACCTCGGCCATGGTACCAAAATCATAAAAAATAATCTCTCCTTTCGGACTAACTGCCATATTTCCTGGGTGAGGATCGGACTGGAAAAAACCATCTTCCAATAATTGTTTGAGATAGCAAGTAATCCCCAATTGAATTACTTCTTTAGTATTAATTTTATGAGCTTCTAAAGTTTGGCGATCATCAATTTTAATCCCTGGTAAATATTCTAGAGCTAAAACTTTGCGAGTTGTATATTGCCAATATACTTGGGGGGCAATTACCTTATGATATTTTTTAAAATTTTCCCGAAATCGTTCGGCATTTTTTCCTTCGTGAATATAATCTATTTCTTGAAAAAGCAGTTCAAAAAATTCTTGATAAATAGCCTCTAAATTATATTTTTTTAAACCCCGAGCAAACTGATTAATAAATCTAATTAAACGATGTAAAATTTCAAAATCTAGATTGAATAATTGCTCTAATCCTGGACGTTGTACCTTAACAACAACATCTTCTCCTGTATACAATTTTGCCTTATGTACTTGTCCTAAACTAGCAGCCGCGATCGGTATCGGATCAAAATTACTAAACAAACTATAGATCGATTTTCCTAACTCTTTTTCCACAACTGCGATCGCTTTTTCTGAAGCAAATGGCGGTACTCGATCTTGCAATTGACTAAATTCTTGAACATATTCTAAGGGAATCAAATCAGCACGGGTTGACAATGCTTGACCAATTTTAATAAATGTTGGTCCGAGGTTCAATAAATTCCTAACCAGCCATTTAGCACGACGAGTTTTTTGTCTAGAAGAATTATTGCCAACTAAATTATCCCACCAGATAGATAAAAGAAATCTCAAAGCAATCAAGAAAGTTTTGACTTGTCTTATAAACGGTGAATAACTATTGTTAGACCAAGATAAGAGATGTTTTTTTTTCATTCAGAATTCAAACAAGAGAATTCAAAAATATGTCAAATTTGTTTAATCTGAGGTAATTTTACTGTAAAAATTGTTCTAAAAACTTGCGAATTTTCTAAAGGTTTGCTGGTTACAGAGATACTACCATCAAGATGTTCGACTAAATATTTCACTAAAGCTAAACCTAAACCGGTACCAGGAACAGCGCGATCTGTTACTCCTTTACCGCGACGAAATTTATCAAAGATATAAGGTAATTCATCCTCGGCAATCCCTGCACCATTATTCTCAATTGTAATTTCCAGTTCTTTTCCCTTAAGAGTCTGATGACTACTAGCAGATAAACTAACCGCAGTATCAGGTTCGGCATATTTACCTGCATTCAATAATAACTCATTGAGAATATTATTCAGACTATCCAAATCAGAATAAAAACTTAAATTTGGTTCAGAAAAATTAGTTTCTAAGGTCAATCCCCGATTAGAATGCCATTTTTCGGTAAAAGAGCCAACTAGTTCTTCCGCAATCTGATTAAAATTTAGCTCCTGCGGATCAAATGTTAACTGTCCCGATTCTGCCTGTTGTAAAGTCAGTAAATCTTTGATTAAATTATATTCGCGATCCCATTCTTGTTCGAGAATATTGAGATACTTGTCTCGCATGGTATCGGGTAAAGGCTGGCGCAACATTTTGATTGCCATTTTCATACTAGTTAAAGGAGTTTTCAGCTCATGAGACATGCTGTTAAGAAAATCATCTTTCAGCTCATTGAGTTTTTGTAACTGCTCAATATGCTGGCGCATTTTTTCTGACAATTTAGCTTGAACATCTAGACTCCATTTCAGTTGCGCTGTTCTTTCTTCAACTATCGATTGTACTTGGTTGAGAGTAAGATGGTGGATCATTGCGATACTCATTTGAGTAGCAATCCAGCTAATCAACTCCACTTCATCCTCAGTCCAATCATGGGGTTGATCTCTTTCAAAAACTAAAAAACCCAAAACTAAAGCTGGCTGAGATTCACTGGTCTTTTTCCCCATCAAAGGGATTATCAACAATGCAGCTGGATTTCCTAGCACTGGGTCATTAGGAGGAGACTCGGTTGCTAAGTCAGAATAATTTGTCTTTTGATTCACTGTCAAAGCTTCTGGTGCTTGAGTAAAAGCTTGTTGACACCAAACAGAATCTGCTAATGAAAAAGCCAAATCCTGCTCTAATGAAGAATCTTGCTCCTTATTAGACCAATAATAAGCTATTTTTACTGTAGCTTGCACTGCTTTTTTACGAGCACGATGACTAAAAAGAGGATCTTTATATTTGAGGGTCAAAACTTTTCCTCGATTCACTTCCAGAACTTGACCAATTTCTGACAATACAAGATTAAACAACAAATCTAAGTCCGAATTGCAACTAATCTCTTGACTGAGACGACTGAGTAGATTTTGGTACCTAGTTTTAGCTTGAGCTTTGTGTTGTAATTGAATGTGGGAAATTGCTATTGCCATTGAATCTGAAACTTTTTCTAATAATTTTTTTTCGGTATGAGTCCATTGATAAGGATGAGATTTGAGCAGAGTTACGGCACCATTAGCTTTTCCTTGAAAGCTAGTTATGATATTGAGAGATGTTTTGGCAAAACAATTTTTAGGAAAAATATCGTTACTAAAAGCAAAATTAGCTTGGGGCTTGTCCGTAGATATTACTGATTTTGATAGTAAACAATCAGACCACAATGCTGATAGACGCTCTTTCTCTATTAAGGTAAGCGCTTTATTAATTGACCAGCCAAATTGCAAATTTTTGGCAGAATCAAGATCTCCAGAAATAATGCTACAAGCATCTACTTGAAATAAGTCAGTCATTGTTGATGCAAGATTATTGAGAATACTTGGAATATGAGAGTTGGAGATAACTTTCAAGATTTGTTTTTCGATCTGGTGAGACTGTGGTAAATGTTGCATTTTCTCCGCCAAATATTCCTGATTCATAGGCAAGGAAAGTGAGCTCTTGTTTGACCTAAACAGGTTAATAGTGGAACTAAATTGGTTCGAGTTTTTGGTAATCTGTTGTTCTGTCGCCCATCATCTTGAATCACTGCCCGATAAAGAGGAAAGATCTTAATCAGCTGCTCTAAACTACTTCCTATAGAGTTAGCATTCCCATTTTTGTCAAATTTCTACCAAAATTATCATAGTACTTTTATTTGGGAATCAATAACTAATTTAATCTATTGCTTATGCAATATAACAAAATAGTAATTATTATTCACTATTTTCTAAATGATATTGAGAAACTTGACTATTTTCGTTCATAAATTTAAAGGCAGCATTTTAGTAGCTTCTTCTGCTTCTAAAGGACGACTGAACCAAAAGCCTTGCATTTGTATACATTCTTGACTTCTTAAGAGTTCAATTTGTTCTTCTGTTTCCACTCCTTCAGCTACGATTCTCAGATCAAAGCCTTTCCCTAGGGCAACCATAGCAGAAATGATCGCTAAATCTTGAGGATTATTGGTCAGATTTTGAATAAAATCTCGATCAATCTTTAAAGTGTCAAAAGGAATTTTTTTCAGTCTTTCTAAAGAAGAAAACCCCGTAGCAAAGTCATCAATAGAAATATATAGACCAATATCTTGTAATTGAGATAGAATAACCCGAGAATAGTCTATATCTTTCATTACAGTACTAGCAGATATTTCTAACTCTAGTAAATAGGGTTCTAATTTAGTCTCATCTAATATTTGTTTGATTGTTAATGGTAAATCAGGTTGTTGAAATTGTAGAGAAGAAAGGTTTACCGATATTTTTGATGGTGGTAATCCTTGAGCATGCCAGGCTTTATTCTGCTTACAAGCAGTTCTTATAACCCATTCTCCAATAGGTACAATTAATCCTGTTTGTTCTGCTATGGCAAGAAAACTAGCTGGGGAAACTAGACCTAGTTCGGGATGTTGCCAGCGCAAAAGAGCTTCTATTCCTTGAATATCACCATTGCTAACATTAATTTGAGGTTGATAGTAAAGTACAAATTCTTCATTTTCTAAAGCATGATGTAAAAAATGTTCTAATTTTAGTTGCACCATAGCCTGAGAATTCATATTTTCACTATAGAAATGGTAGCTAAGAGCACTAGTATCCTTAATACGAGATAAAGCAATATCAGCATTTTTGAGTAAGAGTTCTACATTATCTCCATCTTGGGGATAAATTGAAATTCCCATTTTGACTGTAATATGCAATTGGTGCTTTTCTAGTTTAAAGTCTTGTTCTAAAGAATCTAATATTTTTACACTAACTTTAGCTGCTTCTTCAATGGCACTAATTGTGGGCACAAGAATGATAAAATTATCTTCCTCCCAGTGAACAACTGTATCTTCAGAGCCCAAAGCAGATTTAATTCTTTCAGAAAAACTAGAGAGTAATACATTGCTTAATCTAATATTTAAAGAGTTTTTTATGACTGGAAACTCATTAATTTTTACTGATATTATTGCTAGTAATTTATCATTCCTGGCTGCATCTCTTACGGCATTACTTAATTGTTCTAGAAATTTTATTGGTTTGGACACAATAGCGGGATTATGGTTATCACTATAATATTCTTGATCATCGTTATGATTTCTGATCAAAAATAATATAATCTGAGTTTCCTGATAATCTATTAAGTCAATATCCAAACTTACTGTAACAAGATTACCATTTTTACGACGTAAACAGTATTCTTCAATAAATAATGATTTTTTCGCAACAATATCTGATAAATTGTCTAAGATATCTGATTTGTCAAAAATTAAGTCATTAATCGAAGTTGCAGTCAATTCTTCTTGAGAATAGTTAAGAATATCACAAGTAGTTTCATTGACTTCTAATATTTTTCTATTACTGTAATCTACTAAAATTATGCCTTCATTATTTTTTTGAGATATAACATTGTAAATAGATTTTCTCAAAGATAATTTATTTCTTAGTATTTTATACTCAGTAATATCGTCAATATAGCTTCTAATTAGTTTATTTTCAGGCAAATAGTAAGAGCTTTGACGAAAATATTTATCATTTATTTTTAATTCTCGAACAAAAGCCTTCTGGTCGCTAGTGGCTTGAGATACTAATTCTTCTAGTAGAGGATGTTGAGCTCTTTTTCTGGTGAGATCCTTGAAAGATGCTAAAGCCTGAGAATTGATATAAGTAATATTATTATTGAGATCAATTTCAATAATTGATTGAGAACTTAAATCAGCAACAGAAGTTAAACGAATTAGTTCAGCATTATCAAATTGCTCAACATAATTTTGGTTTTCTTCCTCATAGGAAATTAATGTTTCTTTATTAATTAGAGTTTGTTTACTATGATCTTCGCGACTTGAAGCTCTAGATGATTCAAGAATAGAATTACCATAACTATTTGGTAGTCCAGGGTCCTGATCAGTGACTTGATATTTAGCATTTAAATCGGCACTAAACTTGATAGTATCACCATGCTTTAATTCATGAACTAAGCATTTTTTATTATTAATAAAAATCCCATTGCGACTTCTATTTCCCTGCAAGTCACCATCTAAAATCCAGTAAGAATAACTATTATTTTTAACGTCAGTTCTTCTTAGTAAAGTAGCATGATTTCGGGATACTTTTTGGGAAGAAAGAACAATATCATTATTAGAATGTCTGCCAATGGAATAGGTTGCTTCATTTAATGTAACTGCCTTGCTACAAGTCGAGTCTTCAATAATTAGTACATGATGCTTTATTCCTAATTCATTCATTATTTTTCAGAAAATATTTAGATATTTTGGGGATTGAATGTGGCTGCTAATTATGTTCTTTGGTAAAAATGAAGAATTAATAGTATGCCATAAAATAGGTCGGCAAAATTGCAAAACTACTAATCTTCAAGGAAACATATTAGGCTAAACGCTCATGCATTCTAACAACAGGATTAAACCTATAGTTCCCTAAAATAACCTTGAAAATATCATTTTTGAGGATTGGGGAATATGCTGAAAGGATGAACGATGAGGAAAATACACAATGAGATCTTCCCCATCTCCCTCGTCTTGATTAGAGATTAAGATCTGTAACAGCGCCTAAACTACTAGAAGAAACTAACTTGGCATATTTAGCTAATACTCCTCTGGTATAGCGAGGTGCGGTCGGTTGCCAATTGGCTTGGCGTTTGGCTAATTCTTCTTCGCTAACATTGAGTTGAAGTAATTTCTGACGAGCATCAATAGTAATACTATCCCCTTCTTCTACTAGGGCAATTGGGCCTCCTACTGCTGCTTCTGGCGCAACATGACCGACCACGAGACCGTAGGTTCCACCAGAAAAACGACCATCAGTAATTAAGCCGACAGAATCGCCTAATCCCGCACCAATAATTGCCGAGGTGGGAGCCAGCATTTCTCGCATTCCTGGCCCTCCTTTGGGGCCTTCATAGCGTACGATAATGACATCTCCTGGGTTAATTTTGCCTTGTAAAATAGCATCGAGACAGGATTCTTCGGACTCAAAAACTCTCGCTGGACCAGTAATTTGAGGATTTTTTACCCCACTGATTTTCGCCACTGCACCTTCGGTTGCCAGGTTCCCTTTTAGTACAGCTAAATGCCCTTCTGTATAGACAGGTTTATCCCAAGGACGGATGACATCTTGATTAGCTGGGGGAATATCAGGAACTTCGGCTAATACTTCAGCAATGGTTTGTCCAGAAATAGTTAAGGCATCACCATGTAGCAACCCGTGATTGAGTAACATTTTCATGACTAGGGGAATGCCGCCCACTTGATGCAGATCGGTTGCCACATATTGACCAGAGGGTTTTAGGTCGCAGATAACGGGAACTCGTTGACGAATGGTTTCAAAATCATCGATAGTTAATTCTACACCAATAGTATTCGCGATCGCGAGTAAATGTAAAACTGCATTGGTGGAACCGCCGACTGCCATAATGACGGAGATGGCATTTTCAAAGGCTTTACGGGTTAAAATTTGACTGGGAAGAATTTGTTTGCGGACAGCTTCTACAAGGACAAAAGCTGATTTTTCGGTACTTTCTGCTTTTTCTTCGTCTTCGGCTGCCATAGTTGAAGAGTAAGGTAAACTCAATCCCATTGCTTCGATAGCCGAAGACATGGTATTAGCTGTAAACATACCACCACAAGACCCTGCTCCCGGACAAGCATGGCGTTCAATGGCCATTAGTTCTGACTCATCGATTTTACCCGCACTAAATTGTCCTACGGCTTCAAAAGCACTAACTACAGTGAGGTCTTGCCCCTTATAATGTCCAGGTTTAATCGTGCCACCATAGACAAAGATAGCAGGAATATTCATTCTCGCGATCGCAATTATGGCTCCTGGCATATTTTTGTCACAACCACCAATTGCCATCACACCATCCATGCTTTGGCCATTACAAGCGGTTTCAATAGAGTCAGCAATCACATCGCGGGATACTAGAGAATATTTCATGCCTTCTGTACCCATCGAGATGCCATCACTGATGGTGATGGTGCCAAACATTTGCGGCATCGCACCGGCATCTCTAAGAGCAGTTTCCCCTCGTTTTGCTAGGATATTAATACCCATATTACAGGGGGTAATTGTACTGTAACCATTGGCTAGACCGATTATGGGTTTCGTAAAATCTTCATCGCTAAAACCTGTTGCTCTAAGCATGGCGCGGTTTGGCGATCTCTGATGTCCTTGGGTTACAACTTGACTTCTCCGATTGTCTGACATACTATTTGCCTCCTTCTAGTTCTTCCTCTCTGTATATGATGGACTATTGAGGGTTAATTATTGATTGAATTAGATTTTAAGGTTGCGAGCCCCCATTCGAGGATAAAGGAATTCTACCTCAATAAATTGTAGACCTCTTAGAGACTACAGAGTTTTAACTCTAATTGCTTCTAATAGTGTTAGGGAAATTTTTTGAGTTTTTCTACCCTTATCAACTAAAAACTAACACCATTGGAGCGAAGTTCCGATATAATTATTCCCCTATGAGATTTTTGGCATTAAATACTGGCAATGACATTTAAAAATTTATGGCTCAACATCATGCCTCACAGCGAAATTTATTGCAATTAATTGAGACCAAATCTCAGACAATAATTATCTTGAGCAGTTTTATTATTTTATTGGTAACTCTATTACCATTTGATTTTAGTTATCCAGATAATTTCTCTTGGAATGATGTTACAACTATTATTGCTACAGGTTCTTCTATAGGAGATATTGTAGTTAATTTAGCTTTATTTATGCCTTTTGGTTGGGGATTAACTTCATTATTCACTATCAAAAAGTTTAGTTTACCAAAAAGTATCTTACTAACTTTTATTGCTAGTTTTTGTTTTTCCTCAATAGTTGAATTTTTACAAATCTTTTTACTTTTACGTAGGACTACTTCCACAGATATAGTCAGCAATAGTTTGAGTGGAATTTTAGGGGGAGTATTTTTTTTATTACTTCGCAATACATTAAAAAGAGTTGATTTGTATTTTAATAAAAGAATTATTTTTCAAATATTGATAGTTATTTGGCTTATCTATTTGATAATTATTGGTATATCGTTATTTTCTTTAAAAGATGCTACAAAACTCAGTAATTGGCATTCTCAATTTCCTCTGGTGATCGGGAATGAACAAACTGGTGATCGACCCTGGAAAGGAGAAATATCTTATTTGTATATCAGCGATCGCTTTTTGTCGAGTAAAACTATAGCAGAAATGTTGACAACTAACCAGCAAACTAAAACGCTTCAAGATTATTTCTTGGGAGCATATATTTTTGAGGAGTCACAATCAAAATATACTGATCAATTGGGTAATTTACCAAGTCTAGAATGGCAAGCAAAATCTATTACAAAAACAGATCAACTAGCTATAAATTTAGATAAAAATAATTGGTTAAAAACCGAAGTTATTCCCACTCAATTGAATCAAAAAATTAAGGATAACTCCCAATTCACTATTATTGCTAACATAAAAACTCATCAGAAACAACAACTAGGGCCAGCGCGAATCTTTTCTCTTTCCCACAATATGTATCAGAGAAATCTAACTTTAGGACAAATGGGAACAAGTTTGAATTTACGTCTACGAACTCCTATAACAGGCATTAATGGCAGAACACCAGAAATGATTCTGAGAAATTTCTTTAGCGATCTGCAACCTCATCAAATCGCGATCGCGTATAATAGCAAGCAATTAAAAATTTATGTAGATAGTATAGACAATGTCTATAATTTGAAACTAAATTCAGAAGCAGCTTTATTTTGGTCAGTTCTTTCTGTGTTAGGTAGCAAAACACCGATCTATATTGGCAAGAGCAGATTATACAATTTTCTTTATCATGACTTGTTATTTGTTCCTTTTGGTTTTTTATTAGCTTTGATATTAATTCTATTACCAAAGAACAAAAGATTTTATCTACTAATATTCTTTTGGGGAATAATCCTTCCTCCTTTAGTTATTGAGAGCATTATTGTTAGTACTAACAACAGAACTTGGAGTTGTGACTATCTTTTTGTGAGTATTCTGACAATTGTAACAACAAGCTTAATATTTAAAATTCTAATAACATTAAGATATAAAAATACTTAGCCAAAGGAATTTTCAAGAAATTCACGTAACTAGACTTAATTTCAAGTTAATTGTGATGGAAACGAAGTTTCCTGTTATTTTATCTCTAATTTTTGGCATCTATTTAGAATAATTCACTAGAAAATATTTTTTTATTTAGTTAAAATATTACTCTTTTTTACAATATTATTTTGCCTAAAAAAGGTATATTTTATATTTTTTTAATTAATTAACCTCAGTTTTGATAAATTATCTAATTATCGTCTGATTAACTTATTAATTAAAAGTTGCTTTTTAAAAGCTAGATATTGTTGACAAAGTCGAGTTAATTATTTCTTTTTTATTTATTAGATCCTGAAATAGTGATTAAGATCACAATAACTAATTGAGAAAGATCAATGTTAGATATGATTTAGATCACACTGATTTTACAGAATAATCATAATAATTTATTTAAGTAAATACACTGCGGTAAAAACACAGTGCAGTAATCAACTTAAGTAAAATTATCAAGAGTATTATAATCAATGGCATTAAAATTTATTACTATAAATAATTATTCTTCTCGTTTATTAGTTGCTTTAGGAGCTTTTTTAATCATTGATAAAGTATTTAGTCCTGCTGTTATAGCTGCTAATAATCAAAGTCATATTCAAGAAAATCAGATTACAAATGTTAGTTTTAGTTTAAATAATGCTATCGCTGCTGCTCCTCGTGTTAGCCCCGTAGCCATAAATTTAGTTAAACAATATGAAGGTTTCCGTTCTTATGCCTATATTGATACCAACGGTTTACCTGTAATTGGCTATGGGCAGTCTAGAATTAGAGGCAGAAAAGTTAGAATGGGGCAATACATTTCTAGGGCTGAAGCTGATGCAGAATTAGCTAAAGAACTGTATCGCATTCAAAGTTTAGTAGCGTCGAAAGTTAAGGTAAAATTAAACCCCAATCAGTTAGCAGCATTAACTTCTTTAGTATATAATGCTGGGTTTAGAGTTGTTACTAACAGTACTTTAAGTAGAAAGCTGAATGCGGGAAATTACGCAGGGGCTGCTAACGAAATCTTACGCTGGAATAAAGCTCATCAAGGAGGTAAATTAGTTCCTTTAGCTGGTTTAATTAAAAGAAGACAAGCCGAAAGACAATTATTTTTGACTCCTTATAAGTAAATCAACTTAATTCAACAGTAAATATTTTTTAATAGCAGGGGAGGCTGAGAACTCATAAGAGTTAAATCTGCATCCCTGTTTTTTGCTAGTTGATAATCAATTGCTATTCTATTTTCAATTAGGAGTTTTAGAATAAGAGACTGAAAGAGTTGATAGAGAAGAATCACTAAAAAAATTGACTTAAAAAGGGTTGATTAATAAACAACTCCACTCTTTCGGCTTATTTTGTTTAATGGGCTATCTTGGATAAAGCAAAATCAATGATTTCATCTTGGTTGACCATTGTAGCCAATTCTTCTGGTTCGTAATTTCCTGATGCCACTTCCAAAGAAGCTAAATCCAAAGCATTGGGATAAGCTGCTACTAGAATTTCTGTTAATTCTTCTACTGGTACGTAATAGCCACCAGCTTTGCGCCGCTTATTAGTATTAATAATTTCACGGATTGAATTACGAATAGAAACATCCCAGAATTTAGTAGTTCTATTTTCTGCTTGTTGTTTAATCAGATGTAGAAGAAGAATTATTGCATAGCTACGAATTTTATCAATAATCGCTTTGCGTCCCATTTCTTCCAAATCTTCTACTAGAGCAAGAGAACCTTTAATATCTCCTTTTAATAATAATTGTTTAAGGTCTAGTAGTTCTTCCATGATAGGTAGTATGTTTTAAAGGCGATTTTTTATTTTAATTTTTCCAAGTACAGCCTAATTAAGAAAGTTACCAACTACTCTTTAAATTTCATAATTTTTGTAATTCTCCAATAACTATATTTTCCTTCAGGCTTTGCTTCACATAATAATTTTCCTCTATCCCAATTTACAGGAGTTGTAATCCCAAAAAATTGTAAGTTTGCTTTCATATTGATAACAGTGGAAAATTCAGAATCAGAAGAAGAGCAAATATTAAAAACTTCAATTATAAGATGAGGACTGAACCCATATTTTAGGAATTGAAAATTATAAGTCATAAATTTGATTAAATCAGCTTGATTTTTACCATAAATATCTCCACGAAAATCACTAGATATACAATCTTTTAATTCTTTTATATTTTTACTCTCATATGCTTTTTTGAATCTTTGAAAAAGAATAAGTGCAGATTGAGGTAGATGTTGTGGGCAGTAATTTTTATCTTTTTCTTCTGAGTATATCCTATAAATATCAGTGGCAACAGTAAAAATAAGTGAGGTCATAGCAAATTTTATAATGTGAACAATAAGCTTCTGCGCATAATTTTATTTTTCCCTCAAATTACAAATAATTCACTAATCAAGTTGTCTATTAATATTTTAAGTAATTTCATGTAATTACACTATTCTATAAACATTGTAGGGGCAATTCATGAATTGCCCCTACAGTTAAATTATGAGACTGTGATTTATTAATTAAACTTTTGCTTCTTCCTTAACTAATTTATCCCAGCCTAATTCTTTGAGATTATTATTTCTCCGCATGGGACGAGTAGCTAATTCTAGAATATCCCTAGCATTAGTAAAACCGTGAATTTGGGCAAAAGTGAATTCTACTGACCATTTGGTATTAATTCCTCTAGCTTCTAAGGGGTTAGCATGGGCCATTCCTGTAATCACTAAGTCAGGTTTGATTTCTTTAATGCGTTGAAGTTGATTATAGTTATCGGGTTTCTCCACAATAGTTGGCAGAGGAACCCCCATTTCATTACAGGTTTTTTCTAGTAAATCTAATTCTGCTTTTTGGTAACGCTTATCCATGTAGGGAATCCCAATTTCAGGACAAGTCATCCCGCAACGAATTAGAAAACGTGCTAAGGAAACCTCTAAAAGATTGTCTCCCATGAAGAAAACAGATTTACCACGAATTAGTTTGATATAATCTTCCAGATTTTCCCAGATTTTCGCTTCTCTTTCTTCTAAACCCTTGGGCTCAATACCGAATACAGAACAGATTTTCTCAATCCAAGCACGGGTACCATCCGGGCCAATGGGGAAAGGTGCACCGATGAGTTTGGTTTTACGACGACGCATTAGAGTTGTCGCAGTACGAGATAAGAAAGGATTAACACCGCAAGTATAGTAACCTTCTTCGATGACAGGTAATTCGGTAAAGCGTTTCGAGGGAAGCCATCCGGATACTTTGATGCCTTGTTTTTTTAGTTCTAAGGTCAGGTTTGTGACTACAGGATCGGGTAAAGAACCGAATAATACTAGGGGAGGATGATCGACATATTCTGAATCTTCTGCCTTGACTTCTTCTTTCTTGCGTCCGAAGTTCATCAATTTGGAAATTGCGTTGCGTTCGTCTTTTTCTGCTTCTTCTACAGGTGCTTTTTTTGGGCATTTATGCGCCATTGCCGCGAGTACAGTGTCTTCTCCTTGAGTGAAGGCATAGTCTAGGCCATTAGCGCGGGCTGTAACTATAGGAATACCGATTTCTGCTTCTAATTTAGGGGCTAAACCTTCGAGATCCATCTTGATAATCTCGGTGGTACAAGTCCCGATCCAGACAATAACACTTGGATTGCGATCGCGTTTTATTTGAAGGCATAATCTTTTCAATTCTTCGTAATCACTGAGTTTGGCAGAAATATCTCCTTCTTCTAATTCCGCCATTGCGTAGCGAGGTTCGGCGAAAATCATTACTCCCATAGCATTTTGCAGAAAGTAGCCACAGGTTTTGGTGCCGATTACCAGGAAGAAACTATCTTCTATTTTCTGATATAGCCAAGCAACGCAGCTAATGGGACAAAAAGTATGATAATTTCCTGTTTCGCAATCAAAGTTTAAGGCGCTAGGTGCTTGTTGGGTAATAGTCATTTGTTATCTTCTCTCTAGTTACCTTTTAAGTTACTCACTAAATACAAAATTACTGTTGGGGGACTAGCCCCCCAAAGCCGAGGCAACGTGGTGCGAATGCATTCGCACCTTTAAGTGCCGTCCCAGTGGGGACGTTACGACCTCCCCACTCCCCTGCCGTATTGATTGATTGACTACAACATAATGCCCATCAATCACTGGTGCTTATTGAGCAAGAAGGGTTTTTATAATTCAAAATTTACAATTGAATCAAACCATCATGAGGTCTAACTCTTCTTCTTTTGATTTAGTGGGATTGAGATAGAAATCGGATAGCAGACTAAATAATTCTCTATCTTGAGCTTCGTTGGGGACAACTCCTTCTGGTCTTGCCAAAATCTGATCGGCGATGTTGAGATAATAATCGCAAACAAAACTCAGAGCAGGATCTCCATCTGCCATTTCAAACAGGGTTTTCCCTTTAACGCGGGATACTCGAATATCTTCAATTAAGGGTAAGATTTCCAATACAGGCATTGGTACATGAGAGATGTATTTGTCTATTAGATCTCGTTTGGAAGTTCTGTTGCCAATTAAACCAGCAAGACGCAGCGAATGAGTTCTAGCTTTTTCTCTAACTGAAGCAGCAATGCGATTGGCAGCAAATAAGGCATCAAAACCATTGTCAGTAACAATCAAACAATAGTCTGCATAGTTTAATGGTGCAGCGAATCCTCCGCAAACTACGTCACCAAGTACGTCAAAGAGAATGACATCATATTCATCAAAGGCGTTTAATTCTTTGAGAAGTTTTACGGTTTCTCCCACAACGTAACCGCCACAACCTGCACCAGCAGGAGGACCTCCCGCTTCGACGCAGCTTACTCCACCATAACCTTCATAGATTACATCTTCTGGCCAAATATCTTCGTAGTGGAAGTCTTTTTCTTGCAAGGTGTCAATAATAGTGGGAATTAAAAAGCCTGTAAGGGTAAATGTGCTGTCATGTTTGGGATCACAACCAATTTGTAAAACTTTTTTCCCTCTTTTGGCTAAGGCAGCGGAAATGTTGCAGCTAGTTGTAGATTTACCGATTCCGCCTTTGCCGTATACTGCTAATCTTATTTGTCCCACTTTGTTAACCTCTCTTGATTCGCCCTCTCTGATGTAGAAAGGAAATTATTTTCAAATGATTTTGGTTTGTTAAGTCAATTATTTACTTATTCATAGTGAAAAATAAAGCAGTGTTAAGATTGCAAATTCAACTAAATCAAACTATAAAAACTTTAAAAATATTATTTGCAGTTTAAATAGCTCTATTATTCTGATTATTTGATAATATAATCTAAAAAAATAATTTATGTATATATATTATATAAATAAAAACAAAAAACAAATTATGCTGCTAGTAACTAGAATACGATCGCAATTGCTAGTAAACTTGCGATCACGTATAAGTATTTATTACTAAAATTTCAAGGCAAAAATCTCTGTAGTGCTTGTTTTATAAGGATTTAGAGTTCGGACAGCTACTGGAAAATTTTCAAGCGATCGCGAAAACTATTGAATGTAAAATCAGACTGAGATTGGGAAATAGTGTTTTTTGTAAATTAAGAATAAATTTTTCAGCTAACGAATCAATTAAGGATTTGAGCTGAGAAAATTCTCAGGATTTTCTGCTTTAAGTCTCATCTAAAAAGAAGAATCTAGAAACTTGATAACTCAAGTTGCGGGAAGCAAACAAAGATGAAAACATTATTGCAAACTAGTTTATTGATTAGCTTATTGGGTATTTTTGCTACTCCCGCCATTAGTATGGAAAGCGATGAAGTCAATTCTACTCAAAAATCATCCGCATTAAGCCTAAAAGGAATCATGAGTCGCAACATTCTCTCAGGATATCCAGTCTCTAATGAGGACAGATCATTTGGCAACAGGGAATTAAACTATCAACAACCAAGCAACCCAATTCCTCTAGTAAAGGAAAAAACTCCACCGAATAGTTCTTTAGGATTACAAAACACAGGAGAACCTCGGGCAAATTCGTTCCGAATTTCCATTTTCCAATTCTAAAAGCCAATTGATCTTGAATTAAGGCTAAAAATTTCATAACGAAAGCTTAATAAAAACCATGAAATTAACTAAGGAACAAGAATTTGAAAAAGAAATATTGAAGCGCTGCCTAGAAAACAATCCCGAGCAAGCATCGAAGATTGTCGCAGAATTATTTGATAAATTAATCCAAGAACGACAAGAGCAGAAAAAACTTGAATCTCAATACGACGAATTACTACAAAAATATATTATTCTCCGTGATGCTTATATCGCAAACCTTAAGCTTATTAATCGCAATCAAGTAAGAACAGCATTGACAAAAATCATCCAACTACCAAATTTTATTTAAAAACCAGAATATCGCTGAGCTTTCAGAATTGGTTTTGGTTGGTTAGAGGAGAGTTTTTTAGTACATAAACACATAATTAGTTACACATATTTTTTCTATAGGTTTCACACAAGACGCGGTTTATTGACACAATGTCAAGAATTGGTGACATTATGGCTTCGAAAGGTCATGTTTAATCCAAAATGTCATGAAAATTTAACATAACGATCCCCAAAAACCTTGTTAAACCGTAAAACACTGATTATTGCTTGGCTCTTACCCTTGATTTAGCAAACAAAATCGTTTTAGATATGTAGAGTTATAAAAAACTAAAAATAACTAACAAAAATAAAAGACTACCCAGTATGACAATTCAAACAACCTGTCCTGCTCGCATAGTCACAAGGCTGCCAACAGCTAGTTACCGTCAATAAAAAATCGGAGGCTGTGAATCAATGGCAAAAGAACGTCCCCCTCTAGAGGAAATGACTCTGAGGCAACTCCGCAAAGTTGCCAGTGAGTACAACGTTTCCCGTTATAGTCGAATGCGTAAGGCGCAGTTACTGACTGCCATAAAAGAAGCAATGAAAAAACAAGAAACAGAAAAATTAGATCAGGGTTCGTCACTTAATCAGGAGGAACAACAAGTGAAATCTACCAAATTTGAAGTTGGTCAAGAAACTCCCGAAGCTAACGATCTATCTTCTGTAGATCAAGATTTAGGAGAATTACCCGGCGGATATGGTCAAAGCCGTATTGTGCTATTGCCAAGAGATCCTCAATGGGCATATTGCTACTGGGATATTCCTAATGATCATAAAGAAGAACTTCGCCGTCAAGGCGGTCAACAGCTAGCGCTGCGCCTTTATGATATCACCGATATCAATCTTGATTATCAAGCTCCTCACAATATTCAGGAGTATCTATGTGACGAGATGGCGCGGGAATGGTATTTACCGATTCCTGTGAGCGATCGCGATTATGTAGTAGATATCGGTTATCGTTGTGGTGATGGTCGTTGGTTGAGTCTAGCTCGCTCTGCTGCGGTACGGATTCCTCCCGTATATCCTTCTGACTGGATTGAAGATAATTTTGTTACTGTTAGTTGGGATCAGGATTTACGCGGCGCAACAGTATTTGAACTTGTTCCTCCCGACAAAAAACCAGCTCCAGCGACTACTGCTGATAATGCAATCTACGATCAGATCTTCGGCATGGCAGAATCTGCTGAATCTATGCGAGTTGCTGGTTCCGTATTTGGTTCGATGCACCAAGAAGCTCTCAGTTCCTATGTCTTCCCTTCCGGGGTTGGTAAATGGGCAATTCCCACTCCTTCTGGCATTAACATGTCTGGTGTAGGCATTAATGTCTCTGGTTTAGCTTCTGCGCCTCCAGCTCGTCCTCGCAAATTCTGGTTAGTTGCTGATGCGGAACTAATCGTTTATGGGGCTACTGAACCTGATGCGACTGTTACTATCGGCGATCGCAAAATCGAATTAAATCCTGATGGTACCTTCCGCTTCCAGATGTCTTTCCAAGATGGAGTCATCGACTATCCTATCGTTGCGGTTGCGGCTGATGGAGAACAAACTCGTTCTGTTCACATGAACTTTGAGCGTCAAACTCCTTCTCGCAATACAAATACTAAGGAAGAAGCTGTTGAAGAATGGTTTGTTTAGTAATTAATAATTATTAATTATTGAACATTTAAAATAATAGTAACCTCTAGCATTATTGTTAGGGGTTATTTCTATTAATATGGACTAATTGTTTTTTTGTTTTTATAATCTATTGTTAAAAGAATTAAGGACAGCCTCATAATCAGCTTTATTCCTATCAAACTTCGACGGAAGACTCCATAAAATTACTTGATGAAAATGAGATTTTGTGTCAATCGAAACATGCCAGTAGCGTATACGAATGCCATTGATCGATCCTGTTAATTCATATTTGATAGCTGATTGACCGTTCAAGATTATATTTTCTGCTTCGGATATAGATGGATTAGCAATTGCTCCTAAAATAAAATCACTTGTAAGCTTGCTATATTCTTCAAGAGTAAAATAGTCATCATAATCTATTTTTGATTCACTCATTATAATACAGTAAGCTTCTTTCGACAGATTACCCATCTGAAGGTCAGCCTCATCATTAAGATTATCAAGAATAGACCAACTCTTAGGTTTTAGGGCATAAAATTGTCCATCCAAAAATTCTACCATTGCAGAAGACTTTTGAGCTTCTTTTAATCTGTGTTGAGTAGATTTACATTGCTCAAGTTTATGATCTTGGTTGTAATAATTTATTAAATTTTCTTTTGCTTGTGACCAAATAATCCCACAATCATCGAAAGAGGATTGCTTTGTTATCGGAAAAGAATCATCATTTTTGGCCAAGACTATTGTTGAACTTGTTAAAGTCGCACTTATTGTTATTGCTGTTAAAATTCCGCGAAAAGCTATATTTTGCATTACTATAAACTAAGATATTTATTTACAGTTTCATAGTATTTTGAGTTCTATTGATATGCCATGATTAAAATCACGCTTTAGTTTAATGGCAAATATTTTGAGGCAATAGGCAACAGGCAGATATTAAATGTATCTTACTAATTTCGAGAACAAGGACTAGCTTCGCGTCGCTCACCAAGAGACGACGGACGGGGCGTACAAGTTCCGCCGTGCGACGACGGAATCAGCCCCTTGGCTTCCTCTGACTTCGTCAAAAACAAACTTTTACAATTTTCACAACTCAAGTAGGATTACTATATTCGCCCTAGTTGTCAACTATCAATTAAATCAATGCCTTTTATCAAAGTTCAATCATCTGTATCTGCGCCAGAAAAAACTGTTGTTAAAAGTTTGTTAACAAGTTTATCTGCCAAGGTCGCAAAACATTTTGGTAAACCAGAATCCTATGTAATGACTGCTTTTGAATCTGATGTGCCGATGACTTTTGGCGGCAGTTTTGATCCTGTATGCTATGTCGAGATCAAAAATATTGGTACTATGACTTCTGCTCAAACCAAGTCGATGAGTCAAGATTTTTGCCAAGAAATTGAATCAACTTTAGGGGTTTCTAGCGATCGCATTTATCTTGAATTTGCTGATGCCCAAAGACATTTATGGGGTTGGAACGGTTCAACTTTTGGTTAATAGTTTTGATGGGGTATGAGATAAGTTTTTTACTACCTGACATCAATGAAGAAGATCAACAAGTTAGGTGTAGATCTATTGGCCACTTTTGGCGATTTTATGAATTTTTCGGTTTAATGGGCGGTAACTATCCTGACCATCAATTCATTTTTTATGGCTAATGTAACTTTTGAACAAGTAACAAAGCAATTTGGGGATTATATCGCTGTTAATAATCTGAATCTTAACATTGAGGATGGTGAATTTCTGGTATTTGTGGGACCATCAGGTTGTGGCAAAACCACTTCCTTAAGGCTGTTAGCTGGGTTAGAGTCCATTACCAAAGGACAAATTTGCATTGGCGATCGCCGAGTCAATGAATTGTCCCCGAAAGATCGTGATATTGCCATGGTGTTTCAGTCCTATGCTCTTTATCCTCACATGAGCGTCTTTGAAAATATGGCGTTTAGTTTGCAGTTGCAGGGAAAATCCCGCAAAGAAGTTAAGCAGCGGGTTCAGAGTGCAGCACAACAGTTGGGAATCGAAAAGCTACTCAACCGTAAACCAAAGGAACTATCCGGTGGGCAAAGGCAACGGGTGGCAGTCGGTCGGGCGATTGTCCGAGAACCAGCTGTATTTTTAATGGATGAACCTTTATCTAATCTGGATGCGAAACTGCGGGTACAGGCAAGAAAAGAAATTAGCAAACTCCATGAAGAGCTGAAAACTACTTTTATTTATGTCACCCACGATCAAGTAGAAGCTATGACCATGGGCGATCGCATTGCGGTAATGAAGGATGGCATTTTGCAGCAGGTTGACACCCCAACCAACTTATATAACAATCCTACTAATATGTTCGTTGCCGGATTTATCGGTAGTCCGGCAATGAATTTTTTTGAGGTGGAAAAGGTTAAACAGGAAGTAAAAGCTTATTTACAGTTGGGTCGAGATTTGGTGCCTCTTAACCACTATCTTTCCCAATTAACTGCTGATATAGATGATCGCCCCCTCACCTTGGGAATTCGTCCTGAAAATATCTACCATCCCCAATACCTCCCTCCAGATATTCAAGGTTGCAAAATTAGAGCCGAAGTCAATCTCATTGAAATGATGGGAAACGAACTAATTGTTTATCTAGAAACCCCAGATGGAGCAGAATTTGTGGCTCGTATTGACCCCCGTGCCAGAGTAAGACAGGGAGAAACTCTCGATTTATTATTTGATATCCAACGTATTTATCTGTTTGATCGGGAAATGGAAACGGTGATTTTTGCCAAGTAAACTAATAGTCCACCAATTTACTTTTACCTGACTACTCAATAGCCAAAAAACCGACTATCTTCTCTTGTAAAGAATTCAATTTTTGTTGAATGAAAAATTTTCAAAAAATTTCTCAACTTGGTTTATTTTCCGCTGTATCGATCAGTTTGGCTCTATTAGTCGGTTGTCAACCAGCAAATGATCCAAGTGAAAGTTCCAGTGAGAGTACCAAAAAACAAGTCACAATCCTGGGTGTGATCGTTGGCGAACAGCAAAAAAAACTCGAACAAGCCTTAGCCCCTTTTACCGAACAAACAGGCATTGAAATTGTTTATGAAGGTACGGACACCTTTGCCACCACTTTACCTATTCGGGTAGATTCTGGTAATCCTCCAGATCTGGCAATGTTTCCCCAACCAGGGTTAATGGCAGATTTTGCTAGAGAAGGGAAATTAATTCCCCTCAAGAATTTTATGACTCCCGAACAGTTACAGGAGGCTTATGCTGATTCTTGGTTAGAATTGGGCAGCGTTGACGACAAACTTTATGGAGTTTGGTATCGGGCTTCAGTGAAAAGTTTGGTCTGGTATAATCCGAAAATCTTTGAGAAAAACGGTTACCAGATCCCGAAAACTTGGGATGACATGCTAGCGTTCAGCGATCGCCTAGTAGCAGAGGGCAAAACTCCCTGGTGTCTCGGCATGGAAAGTGGAGATGCCACCGGATGGGTCGGTACGGACTGGGTAGAAGATATTATGCTCCGTACAGCCGGAGCAAAAACTTATGATCAATGGATTACCCACCAAATTCCTTTTAACGATAATTCTGTAAAAACCGCCTTTGAAACCTTTGGTAACATTGCCCGCAACGAAAAATACGTCTATGGGGGCAAGGTGGGAGTTCTGAGTACACCTTTCGGCGATTCGATTCAAGGGTTATTTGGGGATAATCCCAGTTGCTATCTGCACCGCCAAGCGAATTTTATTGCTTCTTTCCTCCCAGAAGACATAAACACCGCAGAAGATGTCGCGATTTTTCCCTTACCTCCTATCAATTCAGAGCAGGGTTTACCAATTTTAGTCGCGGGAGATGTGTTTGCTATGTTTAATGAGACCCCTGAAGCTCGCCAGTTAATGGAGTACCTTGCCAGTGAAGTACCCCATGAAATTGCCGCAGGCTTGGGAGGCTATATTTCTCCCCGAAAAAATATTGCTCTAGATGTCTATCCTGATGACTTGACGAAAAAACAGGCTCAAATTCTGGCCGAGGCCGAAGTAATTCGTTTTGACGGGTCAGATATGATGCCTGGTGCGGTAGGAACAGGTACTTTTTGGTCAGGCATAGTGGACTATGTGGGCGGAATGGAGGTCGATACAGTCCTGCAAAGCATTGAAGATAGTTGGCCAGACTAATTCCTTAATCCCCTGTTTTTCAGGGGAACCTTTCGTAGATTCGATTATTGCAAGATGAGCCAAAAATGGAAGTTTTTTCTCGCATTTTAGACGTAATATTGGTGATCGCATTGGGTTGTGGCGGCGTGATTGGATTATTTTATCTGGCCAACTATGGAATTAATGCCCTGCCCAAACCTTGGAATCGTCACTTTTTGCCCTGGGTATACATCGCACCAGCAATAGCAATTTTATCCGCCTATTTAATTTTACCTACCATTCAGACAATTTATCTGAGCTTTTTTGATGGTCGATCAAAGAATTTTGTTGGCTTGAAAAATTACGTTTTTGCCTTCACCGATCAAGCCATGCTGGTGGCATTTCGCAACAATTTATTATGGCTAGTATTGGTTACTGGGTTCAGCGTTAGTTTGGGATTAATTATCGCTGTCTTGGTAGATAAAGTTCGCTATGAACCGATCGCTAAATCCCTAATTTTCTTACCTATGGCGATCTCTTTTGTGGGAGCAAGTGTCATTTGGAAATTTATCTATGCCTACAAACCTGCGGGGTATGAGCAAATCGGTTTATTGAATTTCATCATGGTTAATTTAGGCTTGGAACCGGTGGGTTGGCTGGTGGAGCGTTCGATTAATAATTTGGCGCTGATTGCCATTATGATTTGGCTCTATACAGGTTTTTGTATGGTGATTTTATCGGCAGCAGTTAAAGGAATTCCCGAAGATATCATTGAAGCCGCTCGCATTGATGGAGCAAACAGTTGGCAAATTTTTTGGCGGATCACTATTCCCATGATTCGTTCCACCATTTTGGTCGTCAGTACGACGGTGGTGATTTTAGTTTTAAAAGTTTTTGATATTGTCTTTGTGATGACTGGGGGGAATTATGGGACGGAAGTGATTGCCAGTCGCATGATTAAAGAAATGTTTAACTACCGTAATTTTGGTCGCGGTAGTGCGATCGCCGTAATTTTATTACTGTTAATTATCCCGGTGATGATTGGTAATATTCGCAGATTTAGAGCACAGGAGAAATTGCGATAATGAGCAAAAAAAGCCACAAGCAAGCAGAATTTTGGCAAAAAGCCCCAATTCACATCACTATCGTAATTATTTCTTTGATCTGGACCCTGCCCACGGTGGGACTCTTGATCAGTTCCTTGCGGCGGCGCGATGCCATGCTACAGACAGGATGGTGGACAATCTTCCAGCATCCTTTTGAACTGACCCAATTTCACCTGGGTAATTACCTGGAAGTGGTTCAATCTCAGGGGATGGGACAGTCATTTTTCAACAGTTTGACCATTTCAATTCCCGCGACAGTGATCCCCATTGCGATCGCGACTTTTGCCGCCTATGCTTTTGCCTGGATGAAATTTCCCGGTAGACAAATCTTATTTATCATTGTGGTTTGCCTGTTGGTAGTTCCCTTACAAACTACCCTAATTCCGATTTTGCGGGTGTACCGAGATTTAGGTTTATCCAACAGTTTTTTAGGGGTTTGGTTAGCCCATACGGGCTATGGCTTGCCCCTGGGGATTTATTTGTTGCGTAACTATATTGGAGCTTTACCCCGAGATCTGATAGAAGCAGCCGAAGTTGATGGGGCATCCCATCTCAAAATTTTCACCAGATTAATCGTCCCTCTCTCGATGCCAGCGATCGCTTCCTTTGCAGTGTTTCAATTTCTCTGGGTCTGGAATGATTTACTGGTGGCTCTGATCTATCTTGGCGGAACTCCTGATGTGGCTCCGGTAACGATCCAACTGACTAATATGGTCGGCTCTCGGGGTCAGGATTGGCATTTACTAACTGCTGGAGCATTTATTACCATGACTGTACCTTTAATGGTATTTTTTGGACTGCAACGCTATTTTGTGCGGGGAATTCTTGCCGGTTCTGTAAAATCTTAAGCACTAAGGGCTTTAACTAAGATTACTAACCAAGCTGACAACTGTATTTTAAGTGAAATTTGTCGTTCTACTAACTTCTCTGAGGCTACTTATGTGGTTAACGCAAATATTCCAAGACATTGCGTTTAAACTCCGTCAGTTTGTCGAGAGATAAGTCTCCTAAAAATAAATAATCTCCTAACAAATAGGCATTGACCTGTTCCGATGCTGCTAAAATTGCGATCGCGATGGGAAGGTCGAAACTCGGGCCTTCTTTCCGTCAATCCGCAGGAGTAAGATTAACGACAATTTTCCTGACCGGAAAAGCAAATCCCGCATTTTATTATTGGTGGCGTATTGTTCACTCATCAGACTATTGAGAGAAGATCCCTTGAGTTCAGGAATAACTTTAGCGTAAGTTTTGTCACGATTGCTCATTTCACCCCATTTACCAGAACTCTACATTGATTGTTAGGGAAAAATCGAATGCCTCTTTTTTCGTTTGCTCAAGAGTCCCCTTCAATTGTCCAACTATTGGAATACTTGGGTTTTTTGGAATATTTAAAGAAAATGCTACCGATAAATTTTTCTGAGATTCTCTAGTGAGACTTAATATAAACTTGTGTTTTTTGATGGGAATTCCTGCTTCTCTCTTAAAAAGAAGACCATTCATATGAGGATCACTAAGCCACTGATGCTTACTCAAGTAAATCTCGGCTTGTTCAAGTTTTGGTTCTCCCTGATCATATTCTTCTTCAATCGTTATTGCTTTTTTCATTTGCTCCCAAGCACGGCGTTCAACTTCAGCACGACCCCTACCATAAGAAGTATCAAGATTACCAGAAAATTTCGTTTTACCATCGGAAGTTTGTATCTCCATTTGTTCCACAGAAACTTTTTTGGCAGCTAAAAGACCACAGAGATTGGCAAAATGAATACACTTAGCTTGTGCAAAACTATATGATGCGTTTAAAGCATCTGCATAGCTTGAAGGATCATAAGGACTTTGAATCAAAATACTTCCTGAATTGAGGAGTCCACTACCCCTAAGTCTTTGAATAAGAGAACTGTCCCCTTTTGCTGAATCATCAAGTAGAGAGACTTGACTATTTAAGAGTAGTTCCCGAGCTGACCTATCTGACTCGGCGTTAATTTGTAATTGATTTAAGTTTTGACGAGAAAGAACCATAATAACTCTACGCTTCTCTGGCTCTTCTGGAAGATAATTATTTATATCCATGTTTTTATCCTTTACTTTATCTCCTATTGTTAACGAATTAACTTCGATATCTTTATCATTAACTTCGATATCTTTACCTTTGATAGAGATATCATCAAGGCGTTGTTCAGGGCAATGAATAACCCTACTTGCATTATTGATGGGGGAGGAACTTGCTTTTGAACAGGCTGGAGAAGTTGTATCTTCAGTAACCAGTTTAGTATTGGTTGGGGTATATATTGCTGGACTGTTTGAGGGATTGTTAGAAGTATAACAACTAGGAGTAAGGGAATCGTTACCGCTAGGACTAGACGGCAAACAAAGACTATTTTTTGGACTCTCTCTTTTTTTTTATTCCAAACAACAGTTAAAGTTGATTTAATATTTTTTAATATATCGTTGTTATTATTGAAAGTTAAATTATTATCAATTGATGAAGCAAATCTTTCAATTTCACTTACCACCTTGTCAATCCAATCTGTTCCTGCTAGTTCATCATCTGGAAATTTCCCATAACTGATAATAGGAGCAATCCTACCAAGGGAATCTTTTTTTCTAGGAATAGTTTCGATGACAAATTCATGATTTTTGTGATAAATAACTATATTTAAACTAGAATCTTTTTCCTTTTCTCCAACTTTTACAATCCTAGAAATGTCGGAAATAAACATTTGCCTTTTCTTTTGCTGAGATGGATCATAATGGTCGAGACGTTGTCCATTTATTTCAATAATATCAGGTGTTTTATTATCGAGAGGTTGAAAAGAATTTGATATTTCAATCATTTTTATTACTTTTACTTAATATACTTAAGAACTAATTTGACAATTTTTTGAGATATAGAAATTTTCAATTGGATGAAGTACTATCGGGCACCTCGATTAATTGCCTTATTGCAAAAATCACTAACGAAATACCAGTTTATTCTCAATAAACATCTGTATTTTTCGAGGTGCCCTATCTAAGTTCTAAAATAAAGAGGACGTAAAGAACAAGGAAAAGTTGATAGTTCAGCGAGATATATGCCTAAAAACTAATTCAAACAATTTTTCTGCACTCTCTTCAGTGAGAAGACTACCTAAAAAAACGCTAATACCGCTTCCCTTTTCATTTATAAGTGGAAAAAGTTTACGAATTTCGTCAGAACCTATCTGACGAGGTATATCTGTTTTTAAGTTATCAACTTGATCGCAGAAATTGCAAATAATCACCAACTTTTTTTTACTTTTAGAGTCATAATTATTACGCCAACCTTGAATTAAATCGAGATCTTGCTCAATACGTTTTTTTGTGTCTCGGTCACCATTTATTAGTAGTTTGGATTGAACTATATAAAATATCCAATTAGACTCTTTAAATAGTATTTCCCACTCTTTATAAAAGGCAGTATCACCACCCACATCACTACTTTTTTTGAGTGAGATATATATCTCATTTTCATTATCACCCATGTAAAAGCGTCGTTCATCAGTTTTTTTTACATATCTAGTCTGATTGTATCCAACACTCAATATGTTTTTTGTGAGGAAATTGATTGAGGTTGTTTTGCCAGTACCTTTATCTCCTAAGAAGGCAAATTTTTTACCATTAATAGAAATCAGAATGTGTTCCCAATTAGATTTTATGGCTACTATTGTGCTTAACACAAAACCAATCAATAAGACCATAGTAGTAATAGGTTCCATAAGCAAGAGTTAAATTCATAAAAATTATCATCGAGTTTGCCAGAACGTTCCAAGCTATATATAGGGATTGAGCGTCATAATTATGCAAGTTCAATGTAGATTGGCTTAATTAAACCGGTCTAGTTTGAAGCCTATAGTTTTTGTAATTGTTTTGGGGAAAGGGAAAAGGTTTTACAGAATCTATACTTTTATTTCAAAACTCCAATTTTGAATGTGGACGCGTTTTAACTTTGATCTTTGCTGGTTTTTCCTTGCTTATGGGTTTTGTGATGACCACAGAGAATGCATTCCATCTGGGTGATTGAACTTTGTGGGCGCTGTTATTTTATCACTGCCATACTTCTTTGATGCCCTACCAACAAGTTGGTACAATTATCCAATAGTTAACAATTCTTAATTCACATAACTAATATTGCTGTAACAAATATGTCAAATATGAGTTCTCGATTAAGTTTTTTCTTCTAAAAGGATATTTATAAAAAACTAAATATTTAATTTTATATGGCAACTTCAAGGTTAAAAACAATCAGAGCTTATTTGCGTCCCCATTGGCAGATCGTATCTTTCGGGATTCTTTCACTACTATTAGTTAATATTGTCAGTGCTTATCTTCCCCTGCTGATTAGTAATAGTATCGATCAACTCAAAACTGGTTTCAGTTTTGCT
>JASJDR010000056.1 GCA_030065615.1 Xenococcus sp. MO_188.B8
CTGAGCTGTTTCATGGTCTTATTTTTTCATGAGGCAGCTTTTGATGCAATACTATAATTAAACCTTATTGGAACGCCCTAAAGGGCGGGGTTTTCAACCCATGATCCCAAGGATAAAATAAAATATGACATTATTGATACTACAAACAAAAATTACTTTCAGATAGATAATCCCTCTCAAGCTATAAAAATCATAGAGATGTAATATTATTAAAGAAATAACAAACAGCAATATCAAAATCATTTATGGGGATATATTTTCAGAAAAATTTAATGAAAAATTTGATATTGTTTTAATGTTAAATGTTATACATCACTTGAAAGAGCCAATCAAAGCCATAAGGAAAGCTTCTATATTATGCCAAGAAAAGCTGATTATAGAGTTTCCGACCCTCTTAGATCAAAAGTTTCAGAGTACAGTTAAAGAAAATAATTTATCTCTACAAAATTCACTACCGTTGATTGGAGTAAGTCTACTTAATAAGTTCGATCAAACATTTCTATTTTCCGAAAAAGCTATCTATCGTATTTTGTGTGAATATGATACTCTTTTTACAATAGTTTAATTTTAGAAGAATATCGCCAAGTTCCGTTTCCCTTAATTTGTTTTGATTTACCTCAGACAGAATCTTTAAGCAAATTAACGGAAATTATCAAGACTTTAAATACTAGAATACCTGATAATTGTAAGCTGTCTATATCCAAAGATCAAGTTTTATTTGTGCCTTTGGAAGAAGAGAGTGCAGCTTATCTTAAAGCAATTGAAGCTCAACCTAGTAGTCCGCAACTATATTTTATGTTAGCCAAGACGTAGCAAGACGAAGGAAATATCGAAGAAGCGATCGCTTCTTCGAGAAAGGCTTTAGATCTAGCTCCTAATAGCGTTGATATTGTAGAGCAACTAAGTAAGTTATTAGTAGAAGTTGCACAAGCTGCTGAAGCATTCTTTCTAGTTACATCACTACTTGAATCTCAACCAGATTATCCTCGAATTTACTTAATATTAGATGATTCATCCTAACCATCCTGCAATCAAAAAAAGTTTACAGAAGCTTCTTGAGCAAGATTAGACATAATTCATAAATTAATATGCGATTTTTGAGACCGCTTTACCTCTGTTGATTAGCTCTAGTGTCTTGAACTGCTCCCCAGAACAATAGACCAGTTAAGGGAATGCTAGCGGCTAGAATAATTTCTGTAGTGAGGCTGCCTAATTCGGGATCTCCAGAGGATAGTTCAAATATCGATCCTACTGCTGCGATCGCGGTAATGCAACATAAAGCCAACAAAACTCCACTTTTAGCGGTTATGGGGGTCATGTGGGAATATTCTCCTGAGGTTTAACTAATGATTTTGTTATGGGATATTATTGAATATGCTTGACTGCACTAGCGGCAAAGCCTTGTTTTTTAAGTTGTTCGTTGAGAGCAATTTCATTCTCTACGCGATCAACAAACATTACTCCATTAAGATGATCCATTTCATGTTGAATTACCCGAGCTAATAAATCTTTAGCTTGGATTTTTTGGGGTTTACCATTTTCATCTTTAAAAGATACTTCGATAGCAGAGGGACGAATTACATCGAGATATACTCCAGGAATACTTAAGCAACCTTCTTCTCCACTGCAAACTTGGCTACTAGAGCGAGTTATTTTGGGGTTGATTAAAACTAAAGCGGGAACTTCTGGTTTATCTAGTTGGCAATCAATGACAATTACTTGTTTGTTGACTCCTACTTGCGGTGCTGCTAAACCAATACCATCATTACTGTACATAGTTTGCAGCATTTCCTTGACCAGTATTCTGATACTGTCATCAACTTTAGCGACACGTTTGGCTGGTTGACGTAAAACGCGATCGCCTAAATAATGAAGTTCTAACGGTGCTTGTTCTAGTTTTTTCTTTTCTACTGCAATTGCCGAAGTCATATAAATCGCAAGATTAAATTAGTATTTAGTTTGATCTTTATTATCTTAATCATTAGGATAACAGAATTGAAGGGTAATCATTTAACATTTAGCAGTGGATACTACTTTTTACCTTTTAGATATAACTCTCTTAATTTGTTGGGAGAAATCCCTAAATAATAGCCGATAATCATCAATTGATTAATTAAGGTGGTGCGCCAGACTCCCAACTTATCCCAACGTCGAGAAGATGTCGTTACAGCAGCAGGGGCGATCGCGATTTTACCATGACGTTTTAACTGTTTGACTAAAGCAAAATCTTCCATAATTACTAAGTCAGGAAAACCGCCAACATTATTAAAAGTTGATCGTTTCATAAACAATGCTTGATCGCCATAGGGAAGAGCCAATAAATGCGATCGCATTTTAACTAGAGCCTCAACTAAACGTAAAGATTTCCGTTGACTGTCAATAGCTAATTCAAACGCACCAGCGATTACATTAGGTTTCGATAAAGTATTTTGGATTAATTGGTCGTAATTATGCGGCAATTTGGTATCCGCGTGGAGAAATAACAAAATATTTCCTGTCGCAACAGCAGCACCAACATTCATTTGATTGGCTCTGCCCTGAAGGGGGGAAGCAATTACCATGACATCTAGTTCTTGGGCAATAGAGACCGTGTTATCTGTACTGCCACCATCTACCACAATGATTTCTAGATCAGAAGACGCAACCTGATCTTTTATTAGTACTAAAGTGTCTTCAATATTTTTTGCCTCGTTGAGAACTGGAATAATAATACTTGTAGTAAAATCTGTCATGGAAAGATCTTGTTAATTTTGTTGGCTATTTTAAGATATTGTTATTTGTGATAGATACTATTAGATTTTTAAATTTAACTACTAGACGTGACTAGGCGAAAGCAATGATTAATAAGGGCTAGCCAATAAATAGTCACGGCAAAGATAGGGATAACCCTAATTGCCACAGGCTTAATATTTTGTTACAAATTGGAATGAGTAGTAGCTTGGGATATAGCTTTATGTTCGGTGGTTTCGTTGGATTCAATCAAAATCAAGGCGGTGACTGGGGAATTAATCTCCTCAACAAAGTTGCCAGTAGTACCATTCGTCATCTATTTACCCGTAGCGAGTCGGTGGAAGTAGAGGTATCTTGCAATCCTTCCAGCAAGCTATTACAAGGTACTATAGACAGTTTTAAGATGAGAGGCAGTGGATTAGTTATTCGTCAGGATTTTCGCACAGAAGAAATGTCCTTTGAGACCGATGCGGTGGCTCTTGATTTTAGTTCGGTGCTCAAGGGGAAAATTGCTCTCAAACAACCAACTCAAGCGATCGCAAAGGTAAAATTGACAGAAGCGGATCTCAATCACTCTTTTGAAGCTGATTTAGTCAGAAAACGCTTAGAAAATCTATCACTGCCAGAGTTAGCCAAAATATCTCAAGGAAAACCAGTTTCTTTTGCGGATATTAAGTTGACATTATTGTCAGAAAATCGGATTAAAATCTTAGCCAAAGCTCAATGGAGCGATCGCACTGTGCCGATTGGTCTTTCTTGCACTATTTTTGTAGCTAAAAGACGCAAGATCAAATTTGAGGATATTCAATTTGAGTCAGAAAATGTTCCTGCATCAGAACAGAAAATATCTCAACAGCTAACCGAAGCATTAGGTACAATTCTTAACGAAATGGTAGATTTGGATCGTTTTGATCTCGATGGGGTCAAGTTACGCCTCAATCGTCTAGAAACTAAGGGTAAAAGTCTAATATTTAGTGGTTACGCCCAAATACAACGAGTCCCTAATCAAGGTTAGTACCGCTACGCGGAAGTAATAAGTAGTAAAGATTTGCTGTGGGTAAAATATCTGGCGCTGTCAGCACTTATGCCAATGTCGATCCGCAAATAGAAGCGATCGCTTGTCAAAAATTAGGCTTACAACCAGATACTGCTTCGACTCAAGTAGTTTCTCGCGATCGCCATGCCGAATATGTGGAACAATTGGTGCAGAAGTAAGCTGAAGACAAAACTCAAAAAACTTATTAGCTTTAAGTAGTTAAATAGTATTTTTGAGTAGAAATCAACAACTATACCCCATCCAGATAGAGAACTGGAGTTTGTTCTATAGGGAAAAACTACGAGTTTCAAAGTAGATGAGGTTTAGTTTGCTCATGATAAAAAGCGATCGCTGCTGTTTCTTGGATGCGAGTCCGAACTTGAAATAATTTTTTGCAAGCTTTTTAATAGAGTTTGATAGAGAGAAAGAGATCGCGTCTTTGGATCAAGGACAAGCTGTAATTCCTATTTAGTTGGATGCAATTTATCAACAGTTAAATATAGTAGGATAAAGGTATTTTGATGTTTTATTAGCTAATTCTATGACAACTGATCCTACAAAACTTACAGCAGGAGAAATTGTCCAATATCGAGAGTTATTGGCAGATAATCCAGAAGCCTTAAACGATCTTAAAGTAATTGAACGTTGTGAAGGAAACTTAGAACAGGCAGCCCGCGTGTTGGCACGTCGCGCAAGTGTGGAAGAGTTTAGGGCAGATGAAATTTGGCAGTTAGCCTTGCAAAAAGCTTGTGAAATTGTTTGTGATGAGAAATTTAAGGGTGGTTTAGTACCAGGACTAATAGGAGGCTTAATTGGAGTTTTGACAAACAGTGGCAGTCCTTTACTTGCAGCAGTAGCAACTCCTACCTCAATTTACATTGCCCAATTCGGTATAGACGCATTCTGTCAAGCTAATCAGTCAAATTCAGAAAGTTAGGAAAATCTTTTTTAAACTCCTGTCGCTATGAAAGCAGCCCAGTAGAAAGGATTGGCAAAAGGTTTCTCGTCGGGGTCAAATTTCTTCAATTTTGCTCGTTCTACTTCAATGGCATCTTCTAGTTCAAAGAACTCTGCTGCTGAGAATTTTTGTTGAAGTTGAGCGAGTGCCTTTTGATACTGAGGCTTGCTCAATTCTTGCTCAAATTCCTGACAAGTTAAATTCCGCAACCATTTTTGAGCCTGCTTGAGGGCGAGCGCTACTTCTCCAGCTTGAGGGCATTGGGGCAGATTTTCATAGAATTTGATCATTAGGAATGCAGTGGATAAATCATCAACTGTCCATAAGCTACTAACTATACTAGGACTCCCTGCAAACAAGAAACCATTAGGTAAGCCAATATATTCATCGCTTAGGCTACTAGGATCAATGAAACCCGTTTCGCAAGCAGAGAGGGTGACGAGACGACATTGTTGCAGAGAAAGTTCAAAAATTTCTGCTAAGGTGAGATAGCCATCTTCTGTATTCGCTTCATCTTTTGATAAAACCAAGGCGGATTCTAAGGGAGAAACGTAATTAAATTGACCATGACAGGAGAAGTGAACGCAGTTAGCTAAAGGTAGGTTTGGATGGAGTTTCAGAGAAGCTTCGCTAGCTGCTTGTTTTGCCAAAACTTCTGCATTAGGGAATAAGGAACGGATGGTTTCAACTTCTAAGTCAGTGTAAATCAGATCGCTTGTGGGGTTTTGGATAGCGAACAGGTTATGGACGTCAGGGCGTTGCTGATTTTGAGCAAGTTTTAGTAATTGACAGCTTGGGGCATATTGTACGCCTCTGGGGAAAAGATCGAGGAGAGACTTTGAAGTATTGACATTTTGACTTCCTACAGGCAAAGCATGAAGGGGCAATAAATGCAGGAAAATATGCGGAATGAGAATCAGATGATCGCATTCTTTTGGCACAAGGGAGATAATTTTCTCTAGATGCAGAATTTCCGTTAATTTCGGCAAGCGAGTTTCTAGTTCGGTTATCCACTGCAATCGGTTGGTGTAATAAGTTCGGATATATTCATTTCCCCAATTTACTAAATTTGTCGAATCTTCAGTGGAAGATTGCCAAATTTGAGGTTCTGGATTGTGGTAAGTAACGAGGAAGGTAAGAATCTTCTCCTCAGTTATGTACCATTCCACAATGGCGGTGCGTTCATCGATGAGAGATTGGATGTCCCTGAAGGATATAGTTTCTACTTTTTGGGTCAGACTAAAGGTAGGATCGATGGGCGAGATGTCACGCTGAATCAGTTCATCTAATTCTTGTTGTAATTGATTGAGATGGGTACGATCTGGGCGAGAAGGTGGAGAAGGCTGACTCGATTCTAATAATAAGATATTGAGCTTTCTCTCTTGGTTTGCTAAATATATTTGTTCTGTGCGAATCTCATCCCGCAGGCGATCTAATTCCTCAAGAATAGCGGGGGAAAATTCGCCTCTGGGTTTGAGATCGCGGTTAGCAAGTAGTTCAACTAGATTGCGGGTTTTACTGCGTTCCACATATTCCAGAGCGAGAGGAATTTGCTCTGTGTTGAGTAATGCCTGGACGATGTTGTGGTAGACATCAATGGCAGTTTCCATGAATTCTTGTTTACTTTGGGGCGTCACTGCCCAACTGCGGCCAAGTTCTATCGCTTTAATTGCCTTGCTATAAGCTTCGATAGCAAGTTGCCAATTCCCTTCCCCCAAGGCGAGATCGCCTAAGTTGCGTCCAGTTCGCCGACAATCTATAGGAAAATCATCGGGAGTATAAACTTTCAAGGATTCTCGCAAATAGTTGATCGCCGTTTCTAAATTATCTATCCTATCCTCTCTGATTCTGTTCCAGTAAGCAATCCCCAGATTATTTTGCGTTCTTGCCCACTCGGAGGGGAAAGCATCGGGGGTATAAACTTTCAAGGATTCTCGCAAACGGGCGATCGCGATTTCTAAGTTCTCTGCCTTGTCTCCTTTGATGCTTTTGCTGTAAGCAATCCCCAGATTATTTTGCGTATTTGCCCACTCGGAGGGGAAAGCCTCGGGAGTATAAACTTTTAAGGATTTTCGATAACAGACAATCGCGGTTTCTAAATTATCTACCTTATCCCCTCTGATTCTGTCCAAGTAAGAATTTCCCAGATTAATTTGCGCTCTTGCCCACTCGTAGGGGAAAGCATCAGGGGTATAAACTTTCAAGGATTCTCGACAACAGGCAATCGCGGTTTCTAAGTTCTCTGCCTTGTCTCCTCTGATTCTGTAGATGTAAGCACTCCCCAGATTATTTTGCGTATTTGCCCACTCGGAGGGGAAAGCCTCGGGAGTATAAACTTTTAAGGATTCTCGACAACAGGTGATCGCCATTTCTAAATTATCTATCCTATCCCCTCTAATTCTGTTCCAGTAAGCAAACCCCAGATTATTTTGCGTATTTGCCCACTCGGAGGGAAAAGCCTCGGGGGTATAAACCTTCAAGGATTCTCGCAAACAGGTGATCGCCATTTCTAAATTCTCTGCTTTCTCTTCTCTGATTCTCTTCTGGTAAGCACCCCCCAGATTAGTTTGCACTTTTGCCCACTTGTAGGGGTAAGCTTTGGGAGTATAAACTTTCAAGGATTCTCGATAACAGACAAGCGCGATTTCTAGATTCTCGGCCTTCTCTCCTTTGATTCTCATCTGGTAAGCAAGCCCCAGGTTATTTTGCGTCCCTGCCCACTCGTAAGGGAAAGCTTTGGGGGTATAAACTTTCAAGGATTCTCGATAACAGGCAAGCGCGGTTTCTAGATTCTCGGCCTTCTGCCCTCTGATTCTCATCTGGTAAGCAAGCCCCAGGTTATTTTGCGTCCCTGCCCACTCGTAAGGGAAAGCTTTGGGAGTATAAACTTTCAAGGATTCTCGATAACAGGCAATTGCTGTTTCTAAATTGTCTGCCTTCTGCCCTCTGATTCTCTTCCTGTAAGCTTCTCCCAGGTTATTTTGCGTCCCTGCCCACTCGTAAGGGAAAGCTTTGGGGGTATAAACTTTCAAAGATTCTCGCAAACAGGCGATCGCGTTTTCTAAATTCTCTGCTTTCTCTCCTCTGATTCTGTCCAAGTAAGAATTTCCCAGATTAATTTGCGCTCTTGCCCAGTCGAAGGGGAAAGCTTTGGGAGTATAAACTTTCAAGGATTCTCGCAAACAGGCAATCGCCGCTTCGAGATTCTCGGCCTTCTCTCCTCTGATTCTTTCGCAGTAAGCACCCCCCAGGTTATTTTGCGTTCTTGCCCAGTCGAAGGGGAAAGCATCGGGGGTATAAACTTTCAAAGATTCTCGCAAACAGGCGATCGCGTTTTCTAAATTCTCTGCCTTCTCCCCTCTGATTCTGTTATTGTAAGCAAGCCCCAGGTTATTTTGGGTATGTGCCCAGTCGAAGGGGAAAGCATCGGGGGTACAAACCTTCAAGGATTCTCGCAAACAGGCAATCGCCATTTCGAGATTCTCGGTCTTCTCTCCTCTGATTCTTTCGCAGTAAGCACGCCCCAGGTTATCTTGCGTCTTTGCCCACTCGTATGGGAAAGCATCGGGGGTATAAACTTTCAAAGATTCTCGCAAACAGGCGATCACGGTTTCTAGATTCTCTGCTTTCTCTCCTCTGATTCTCTTCCTGTAAGCAGCCCCCAGGTTATTTTGCGTTCTTGCCCACTCGAAGGGGAAAGCATCGGGGTTATAAACCTTCAAGGATTCTCGCAAGCAGGCGATCGCGTTTTCGCTATTCTCTGCTTTCTCTCCTCTGATTCGGTTAATGTAAGCAGCCCCCAGGTTATTTTGCGTATTTGCCCACTCGTAGGGGAAAGCATCGGGGGTATAAACCTTCAAAGATTCTCGAAAGCAGGCGATCGCGTTTTCGCGATTGTCTGCCTTCTCCCCTCTGATTCGGTTAATGTAAGCAGCCCCCAGGCCATTTTGCGTATGTGCCCACTCGTAGGGGAAAGCGTCGGGGGTATAAACTGGTGTAATAGCTTGATGACCTTTAATGGCAATCTCTAGATTACTTTCTCTGTTACCGAGAGGAAACTGCTGTATTAGTGCGCCGCTGAAATCACAAATAACTCTTGCTACCTCATAAGCTTGTTCTGATTCTAGGGTGGGTAAAGTATCAGTTGCCCATTGGTATAGTTTCTCTGCGAAAGCTTCATCGAGTTGATCTAGATGCGTCTCTAACAAAGGATAGACAACGTGTGGATCACTATCACTTTCTTCAGTTGCCTGCAACACCTCCCCCAGGAAAGATAGATTTCCTTGAGAGAAAGCACCTGCTTCTCCCAATTGTCGAATAGACTGAGTGCCCCGCAGTGAAGGAAAGATCAGCATTAAGATGGCGCATGGTAATCCGATAAAAACAACAGACAGAAGGTACAGAAAAATCCTTACAAGTCTCAACAAAAATCGTAAAATTATTAAAAGTAATCGCATTTAATTTCCTCCTGCTGCCATTCCAACCTGGTTCATTCCCTGAACTAATTCCCGATCCAATAATTCCTGGTTATCAGTGAGGTATTGTTGCAATTCTGCTTCGCTGGCGTAGTTGAGCAGTTGTTCGATGAGGTTGAACTAGGCTTCGGTGCGAAGAACATTCATTGGAAGACAACCTTAAGGTCAGCATCTATCTCAATATTGACTGAATTGGACATGAATTTCGCATAATACAGAATATAACTTAACGAAGGAATCAGACCTTGCTTTGTTTCAGTTGCTGATAACCTGGCAACAAGCGATCATAATTCTGTTTAAGATAGGGAGTTGAAGAGAACAGACTTACGTTGAATATAGATACAAAAGCGATCGCGTCGCTGTGCTTTATCCTTCATACCTTAATGTAGTAGAATTAACAGTTGTATTTTGCGACACAAACTGTGATAGAACGCTATACCCTGCCCGAAATGGGCGAAATTTGGACTGATACCTATAAACTCAAAACCTGGCTAGAAGTAGAAATAGCAGTTTGTGAGGCGCAAGCGGAGTTAGGCTATATTCCTACTGAGGCAGTAGCAGAAATTAAAGCCAAAGCTAACTTCGATCCTCAAAGAGTGTTAGAAATTGAGGCGGAAGTTCGCCACGATGTGATTGCTTTTTTGACCAATGTAAATGAATATGTTGGGGATGCTGGAAGATACATTCACCTAGGTTTAACTAGTTCTGATGTACTGGATACTGGGTTAGCGTTGCAGATGGTAGCCAGTCTCAATCTAATTTTAGAAAAACTAGAAGAACTGATTCAAGCGATTCGCTATCAAGCACAACAACATCGCTATACAGTTATGGTGGGACGTTCCCATGGAATTCATGCTGAACCGATTACCTTTGGGTTTAAATTAGCTGGCTGGTTAGCCGAAGTGATGCGAAATCGCGATCGCTTAGTAAGGTTGAGAAAAGATATTGCCGTGGGTAAAATATCTGGTGCTGTGGGGACTTATGCCAATGTCGATCCGCAAATCGAAGCGATCGCCTGTCAAAAATTAGGCTTACAACCAGATACCGCTTCAACTCAAGTTGTTTCGCGCGATCGTCATGCCGAATATGTGCAACAATTGGCTTTACTAGGAGCCTCGATCGAAAGATTTGCCGTCGAAATTCGCAATTTACAACGTACTGATGTCTTGGAAGTAGAAGAATTTTTCTCTAAGAAACAAAAAGGTTCTTCTGCCATGCCTCACAAACGCAATCCGATCCGTTCTGAAAGATTAACTGGAATGGCAAGGGTAATTCGCGGCAATGCGGTAGCAGCTTTAGAAAATGTTGCTTTATGGCATGAAAGAGACATTTCCCATAGTTCTGTAGAAAGAGTCATTCTTCCTGATAGCTGTATCTTGACCCATTTCATGTTGCGAGAGATCACTAGTTTAGTGAAAAACTTACTGGTATATCCCGATAATATGGAGCGTAATATGAATGTCTATGGAGGAGTGATCTTTAGTCAAAGAGTATTACTTGCTCTCGTGGAAAAAGGAATGACTCGCGAAGAAGCCTATCGAGTAGTTCAAGGTTGCGCAATGACTGCTTGGAATACCACCGATGGCGATTTCCGTAAATTGATTAACCAAGATAGCACCGTCATCAAAATGTTATCTCAATCAGAAATTGATGCTTGTTTCGATCCGCAACATCATCTGAAAAATTTAGATACCATCTATCAAAGATTAGGAATTTAACTTTCTTCAGTCAGAAATTTCCCGATTTATCAGATAGGCGATATATAAATATTGAATGTCAAATAAAGCCTGGTTACTAAAAATAGAGATTATTTTCGACTTTTCAATGGGCAAAGGGTGAGTTATAACAGCGGTGAATTATGACAGCACTGAGTTATGACTACATAATTTAAGCTGCTTATTCTTTGTCCGACCTATTGCAATTTAATAATTAAGAATAATCTCTAAACTAAACAATGGAACCCAACGACATTATCGGCGACATTATTATACCTGAAGGCTTAACTGAGCTTGATGACCTATCTTCCACCACAGTTTTTGGAGAAATTGGCGATAATCCAGATATTCCACTGACGAATGATGTCGATTTATTCGCAGTCAGTCTGAACGCTGGAGATATTTTAGTTACTGATATAAATGCTGAAGCAAATGATTCTACTCTTGACTCTGTCTTAAGGGTATTCGACGCTAATGGTAACCAGCTGATTGTGAGCGAAGATCATTCTTTCATAGATGATGATGGAATGGTAGTAGATGAACTTGACCCGTTTACGCAATTTACTGTGCTTCAAGATGGCATTTACTATGTAGGAGTTAGTAGTTCTCCTAACTTGAACTATAATCCGAATTTGCCAGATAGTGGCGAGGGAGAAAGTTCTGGCTCCTATGATTTAGTACTTAGTCGTAACGACGCAGATATTGACGATGGACTTTACAGCGAACCCAACGACATTATTTCATCTGCCAATGCGGTAGAGCTTGATAGTACATCTTCCAAGCGAATTATTGGTGAAATTGGCGATGACGATAATCCAGATATTCCACCTACGAATGATGTCGATTTGTTCGAGGTCAGCTTGAAGATTGGAGATACCTTATTTGCTGATATAAACGCCGAAGTAAATGGTTCGCCTCTCGATGCGGTGTTAACTGTATTTGACGTCGATGGCAATCGGCTGGCTCAGAATGATGATAACTCTTTTGATGGAGTGACTGAGCTTGACCCATTTCAGGAATTTATAGCGCCTCAGGATGGTACTTACTACGTTGGTGTTAGTAGTAAAAGTAATGATGTTGACCAGCGCTATGATCCGACCGTTGAAAATAGCAATATGGGAGGTAGTTCTGGGGCCTATCTTTTAGAGCTCAGTATAGATGAAAATGATCTCACTGAGACTGGTACGACGTCTTTTACTACTCCTATTAATCGCTTTCAGAATAGCGATCGCCCTGGGACATACCTATTTGCAGGAGAACAAGAAAGCCAAAACATTCGGGAGAAATTCCCCAATTTTGTCGAAGAAGGACAAGCTTTTAAAGTAGCAGTTGAACCAGAAGATGGTTTAATTCGCATCAATCGTTTTCAAAATAGTAGTGTACCTGGTACTTATCTCTACGCCGGAGAAGAGGAAAGCCAAGGTATTCGGGCCAACTTTCCCAACTTTATCGAAGAAGGCATCGCCTTCTATGTCTACGATGGAGGAGCAGACATCGGGGAAGATTTTTATCGCTTTCAAAATCTAGGTGTTCCTGGAACTTATATCTTTGTCGCTGACGAAGAAAGACAGAATATTATCACTAATTTTCCTAATTTTGAGGAAGAAGGTCTTGCTTTTGAAGTCGAGATTTAAACAACCGGAAAAATTACTTTATATTAATTATTGTGACAAGTTTTAACAATTTGTCTTCCGAGAAAGAGGAAATGGAATTATTCACAATGGGGATTGATTTGGCCGTCTACTCCCATTTCTGATTCCTAAAATCCTCTATCCCAATGTAGATATCTGGCTATCCAGTCAGATATCTCTTATCAACTGCCACTAGTAAGAGCACCCCAAGCAATAGTTAGGAAAATACGAACCAGTTCTATGCACCCAGCTACGATAAGAACTGCTTATAAATTAGAGTACTAAAAACTAAGAAACTGCTGAAATAGCCCAAGATCAAAGATCTTGAAGTTAGATTTCATAGTAAGACTCAATTGCAGAGTAATCGGGAAATTGGTAAGTAAATTTACTTATTACTATTTCTTTATTAAGTTTTATGATTTTATGTTGTGATCTGATGATAAGGATTGGTGCAGGAGCCAAGCACTAATCAAGATAGGGTCTGGCATAAGTAAAGTTTTTTGTAATATATCCTCATTAAGATTTACAAAACTTGATGAAATCGGTTCGGGCAGCATTGTATAAAAGAACTTAATCAATAAATATTGCTGAGCATAAATCTCTATCAAGATCTGAGTTCGACATTGTTTTTGATTAAACTCCCCCTTAAAATACAAAATGCATATAACCGTAGTGCATGCAATAATCTTGGGTATTAATTCTTCTACATATCTGTTTGTTGGAGGAGTTGACCCCAATCATTCCCAACAAGACCATGAATTATAATAGGTTATTGAGGGAAGTTAGCGTAGGGAAGAAAAGCATTATTGTAAATACTTTGCTTCTTTGCGTTGGCATTCGTCAGTAACTAAGTTTAGGTCTTGTTAAGAGGGTGGAAAATAATTAGCACAAGCAACAGTAACCTAATATGAGATAATCTCATTGAAGGAAAAACTGACTGTAGCTTGGGAGTTGTGTTTTGTACACATTCAGCTCCTAAAAAGAAAATATTATTCTATTAAGGAGATTTTTTTAATGGTTTTTGGACCAGCATCCGAACTTGGTGTCGGGTTATTTGAGGATACTGCTGCTTTCGAATACGTACCAGGTCGTTCTGACGAAGAAGCAGAAAGTATTATCCGTGCTGTTTACAGACAGGTGTTGGGTAATGCTTATGTCATGGAAAGTGAAAGAGCGGCTATCCCCGAATCTCAATTCAAACGGGGTGAGTTAAGTGTCCGTGAATTCGTGCGAGCGATCGCAAAATCTGATGCTTATCAGTCTCGCTTCTTTGACAAAGCTCCTCGTTATCGCTTTATTGAGCTGAATTTCAAACATCTGCTAGGTCGTGCACCTAACAGTTTTGAAGAAATGAGAGCCCATAGCACCATTCTCGATAACGGTGGCTACGAAGCAGAAATCGATTCCTATCTTGATAGTGACGAATATCAAGAAGCCTATGGAGAATTCTTCGTTCCTTTCTATCGTGGTTATAAGAGCAAACCTGGTCAAACTATGGTTGAGTTTACTCACATGTTTGCCATGTTGCGTGGTGCATCTTCTAGTGACTTCAAAGGAAGTTTAGCTGGCAAGGCTCCTGTTCTTAATAAAAATATTATTCAAGGTACTCCTCTAGCGATTATTCCTCCTTCCAGTGGAGCTGCTGGTAATGGTTGGTCTTTCCGAGATACTACTTTAGGTTCTCGTTCGCGTCATGGCGTTGGTGCCAGTGCTAATGGAAAAGTATATCGCGTTGAAGTAACTGCCTATGCTTCTCCTAGTGCTGTCAATCGTGTTTCTAAATTCCGTCGTAGCAACAAAGTATACCTTGTTCCTTTCGACAAACTATCTGAGGAATACAAGCGCATTCACAGACAAGGCGGACAAATTGCTAGTATTACTGCTGTCTAGATCAGCGGTGTGACCTCGGTCGGGGAAACCGACCTAAAGGAACTAGCAACTAGTTAACTACTAAAGCTGTTCACTAATAAAAAATTATAAATTCAGGAGAAATCAATCAAATGGCCGTTGTAGACGCTCGTTTTGAACTTTGGGAAACTAGTAGTCCCGATGAAAAAGCAGCCGTAATCCGCGCTGTTTATAATCAAGTTCTGGGCAATCCTTATGTAATGGAGAGCGAACGCCTAGTCAATGCTGAGTCTCAATTATGTAATGGCACTTTAAGTGTTAGAGAATTTGTGCGTGCTGTAGCCAAATCTGACTTTTACCGCTCTCGCTACTTTGAATCCTGTGCTCCTTACCGTTTTGTGGAATTAAACTTCAAACATCTGTTGGGACGCGCTCCTGAAGATCAAGCAGAACTTTCAGCGCATATTCAAACTGCTGTTAACCAAGGTTATGAAGCAGAAATCGATTCTTATATTGATAGTCAAGAATATTCCGAAAAGTTCGGCGAGAATATTGTTCCCTATTACACTGGTGCCAAAACTGAAACTGGTAAAAAGCAAGTTAACTACAATCGTACGCAATCCCTATTTAAAGGATATGCCGAAATTGATAGTGGAACTAAAGCCTCTGTATTAGTAGGTAGTGTGGCTGGTAACTCTGCCGTATCTGCTGCTCGTAGTGCTGCTAGTGGTAGAGTTGCTGCTTATAAGGATGCTACTGAAAAAACTTTCAAAATCGTGGTTAGCGGTGCTAAATTTGATAGTCCTCGTCGTGTTAGCACCACTGAGTATATCGTTCCTGGTAATCGTATGACTCCCCAAATCCAGCGCATCAATCGCACTGGAGCCAAAATTGTCAGCATTACTGAGATTGCTTAAGCAATTTATCAAAGCTGTAAGCTTTTAGCCGTAAGCTCTAATTAGCTTGCTGCTTAGAGCTTAGAGCTTTTTCCCAATTAATTAACTGTTAAGATTCAGGAGAAAATTCAATGTCACTTTGGGTAGAAACTAATGCACCACTTGAATTACGTTCTAACGCCAGTGAAGAAGGTCCCAAATTTAGCGAAGATGACTTGCAAACTGTAATTCGTGCAGTTTACAAACAAGTTTTAGGCAACGCCCATCTTCTAGAAGGTGATCGCCTAGACGATGCCGAGTCCATGCTACGGAATGGTGATATTACGGTTAAAGAATTTGTGCGTAAGGTCGGACAATCTGCACTTTATCAATCTCAGTTTTTCGATAATTCTTCTCAATATCGTTTTATCGAACTAAACTGTAAACATTTCTTAGGACGTGCACCTAAAGATCAAGTAGAAATCGCCCGCCATGTTCTCATCTACAATGAAGAGGGTTATGCAGCAGATATTGATTCATACATCGATAGCGATGAGTATAACGAAAGCTTTGGCGAAAATATTGTTCCCTATCCTCGTAACACAGTTTCCCAAGCAGGAAGCAAAAACGTAGACTTCAATCGTGCATTTAGCCTGTTCCGTGGTGAAGCCACTAGTGATTCTGGTCAGTCTGCTCGTTTGATTAGTTCTTTAGGTGCTAATACATCTTCTAAAATCACTCCTGCTGCCAAAGGCAGTGGAAATGTTGGCAATACTGGCAAACGTTTTCGGATTGCTGTTGCCAAAGCTGGTAGTGGCGCTAACTATCGCCGCAGTAATTCAACTTATGAAGTAGGTTATTCTCAATTGACTCAAAAAATTCAGAATATCCATAAACTGGGGGGAAAAATAGTCAGTATTACTGAAGTTACTCAGTAATAACCACAGGATTTTGTAGGGACATTTTGATAGATAAGTCCCTACAAAAACTATAAAAAATTAATAACTAATTATAATTAAAAATCGATAAAATAAACTCAATGAATATTGTAGAATTTGTGAAGCTTTCTCTAGGAGAATGGCGATCACAACGTAGTGCACATCATCTAGCTTTTCAACATTTTGAAGCCGTTACTTCTGAGATTGAAATTATTGGTTTAGATGAAGAAGATTCTCAAGTTATAGAACTTTGCAAAGTTAATAATATTGATCCCAAATTAGCGACAAGTCCTTTTAAAATGACTTGGGAAGGAGAATCTGATTGGGATGATGATGAGACAATGTCGGGTTCAACAATTTTGGTACCAATTCCCGATGGCGATGATCTAACTAAAGGGAAATTACTGAGAGAACAGGGTTATGCAGAAACTATTCCTTCTATTGGTGAATATGAGATTGTAGAAGACGGAACATTTATTTTATCAACCAAATATGATCGCGCAGCTGCCGAGGAAAAAATTTGGTTTGCCACTCCAAACTTGCGCTTTAGAGTTTCCTTAATTAAAACAAGTAATGGCGCAGGGGTAACGACTGCTTCTTTCTCCTCTGAAATTCGCTCACTAAAAAGTTCTGAAGGATAAAATATAATTTAAACTTTTCTGAATTGATGGTTTTCTTTTAATCGATTTAGATCGAAAATCTCTTAGCATTTATTACTTAAATTTAAACAGTATTCATAATTAATAATTCATAATTGATAATTTCTACAAAATGTTAATCCAAAGCGATCAAACCAAAGATACAGAATCAAGTTTGCTAATGAACCTAGCTAAAGTGATGGCTGGGGATTTTAGTAACCAACAACAAGCTTTTGCTAATCCCAAAGATTATGCTCATATCCGCGTCTTTTTCCGTCCTTTACCCTGGGAATTCTTTGGCGCGATCGGCTTTTATTCCGAACAAGTTTATGATTACGATCTCTGGACCCCCTATCGCCAAGGAATACATCGCCTGGTAGATAAGGGAGGTCATATTTATATTGAAAACTATAGTCTTCAAGATCCGATGCTTTATGCAGGAGCAGGGCATAATAAAAACATCATCGAAACTATTAGTCCCACATCTATTGAAAGACGTTATAACTGCTCAATGGTATTTAAACAAGATGGAGAGATGTTCCGTGGAGGTGTTGAACCAGGTAATAAATGCTTAATTCACCGAAAGGGTGTAGAAACCTACTTAGTTAGCGATGTCGAAATAACCGAAACTACTTGGATGAGTTGGGATCGGGGAATGGATCTCAATACCGGAGAACAAATTTGGGGTTCGGCTAAAGGCCCTTTGAAATTTGAAAAACGAGTCAGTTTTGCTAGTGAATTGCCTTTATCTCAACTGTAAATATAATTTTTAATAAACCAACTTGATGATTACCTCGGAGCTAAAACAGAGTATGCTGCCACCAGTAGCTCGCAAAAAAATGCAGTGTTGGATCAGAAGTAGACATTTAATTTGTTCTGGTAATTTTTATATCTTTGAAACCTTGGAATATTCTACTGTCGAAAGGTTCGAAGAATGTGTTAAAAGCTTAGGTGGAACGCTAATTGCTGTTGAACCTGTAAGAAAAGTTTGGATTGGGAATCGTCGTCAGGTTGTCCTTTATCAAGCGAAAGCTAGCTTGCATACTCCTCATCATGAACTCAAGCAATATTGGATTAAATATGGTGGGTTTTATACCAGATTTGATGAACGTTCTTGTTAGGAATTTAATTTCTAAGATAATTTCAGTTCTTGATTAAGACACATTAGTTTATCGGAAATAGACCAGGAAAAGTGTTGACTTCTAAAAATTTAAAGCGGTTACTGAGCTGTTAATTGATCAGTTATTGCGATCGCACTTTATTTGCTTACTGGCTGTCGCATCTCAGAAACACTCGCTCTACAAGTGACGGACATGAAAAATAAAATCATTGAAGACAAGTATAAGATGATTTCCAAGAAAACTTGTACCTTGTAAGCTGAACAAAATTAAGTTATAAGTACTTTATTAAATTGAAACTGAGGATTACCTACCTTACACTGACTGACACTCAGCATTAGGAAAATTTTTCGATGATGTCATTTTATGGGAAAAAAGTTTACCCTATATTCAATAAGATATCCAATTTTCTAATATAGCAGACGGTTACTTTAGTAAAAATATACTAACTTTTTTGGGAAAAAGACATATGGTTCAAACAAGTCAACATATCGATCAACGACAACCATTAGACGTTTCTTGTTGGGTGAAAACCCGTAACTCTTTATCATCAGAATCAGCTATTTTATTATGGACTGGTTCTATATATGCCATGATGCCTAATGAGCGAAGAAAACATCTATTTAAGATTGTAGGCATGAGTATCAGTCGTTGTATTCCTCAAGCAGATAATAGTTGGGATTTTACTTCTCGGGAGTTAACCTATTACCTCGATCCTGAAACAAATCAAGTATTGCATCGCTGGAAAAATCCTTGGACTGGGGAAACTCTTCCCGTAGTTCATGTTGCTAATAATCCTGTTCAGGGACTTTTTCAAGATGATTTCCCCGTTATTGTCAATGAAGATACTAGTACTTTTGTCTTTGACTTGTTTACTAATTATCCCAACCCCTTAGCAGGAGATTCCAGATTTGTTGAATATAGTCCTCAGCCTACCTATCAAGCAACTGAATTATTTAAACTAACAGTACCGACCAAGGAACTTCTCGACCCAGAAGTTTTAGAAGTTTCTCAAGTAATTTTGAGTTGGGATCGCATTGGTCCTTGGCTACCTTGGATGAAAATGGGTAATAAACCAGGTCAACTAATTTATAGCGCCCATGGCAAAAAACTAAAGGGAGTTGAGTATTTACCTCAATGGTTACAAGATGAACTTAATCATCGCGTTCCTTTATATAAAGATGCTCCAAAATCTATTATGGAGAGTGAAAATATAACTTCTTGGAAATACTTTAAGCAGCATTTTGATGCCTATTTAGCTGGAGAACAATTCCCGATCGCCGCATTTTAAGAAATAGCTATTAGCTCTTAGTTCTTAGCTATTAGCTAATAGCCAATTTGAGTATTCATTAATCATTGATCGCTGTTAAATGTTCAATGATTAGTGTTAAATGTATAACTAATATAGTCGCTCCAACCACCAGGATAAAGTTTAGTATTTTTGAATCCTGCTAATTCTAAAGACAAGAGATTGACACAAGCCGTCACTCCTGAACCACAATAGACAATAATTTCTGCTGCGGATTGATAATCAGACCATAATTGTTGCTGATATTCTAGAGGTTGGATGTAACCTTCCGGGTTAGAAACTTGTTTCCAGGGAGAATTTACCGCACCAGGAATACTTCCGGCTATGGGATCTATGGGTTCTCTTTTCCCTTCATAGCGATCGCGATCGCGCGAATCGACAATCACAACAGAAGAAGTATCACAAGACGCCTTGACTTTCTCAATATCGACAGTCCAATCATTTTGAACTTTAGGAATAAAATCACCTTTAGTGGGTTTAGGTACAGAAGTAGAAATTGGATAATTTGCCTTTTGCCAGCCATTCCAACCCCCATCTAGCAAAGCGACAGCATTATGACCTAAATAACGTAACAACCACCAGATACGAGCCGCAAAAGCAAAACGAGAATCATCATAGACAACAACTAAACTTTGATTCTTAATCACCCCAATCGCCTCCAATTTAGCAGCGAAATTCGGTATATTGGGTAAAGGGTGACGACCGCCATGAGTTTGAACTTTACTCGATAAATCTTGGTCTAAATCTAAGTAGTGAGCGCCCCGAATATGACCAGCAGCATATTCTTGTTGTCCCCAACTAGGATCTGCTAATTGAAATCGACAATCAACAATCACCACTAGAGGATTTTCGAGATTTTCTAATAACCATTGACTATCAACTATCACTTTTTGTTTTATCATTGTTTTATGATCAATTATTGAGCGTTTTTTCTGGAGAGCAATTGACTTTTATGAGGTGTGAAAAGAACAATAGTAACCAATTATGGTTCATATTTTAGTTATTGAGGATGATTGTGTAACTCAATTGTTGCTTAAGCGAACCTTAGAAAAGCAGGGTTATACAGTCACAGTAGCAAGTGATGGCAAAGAGGGTTTAGCTAAAGCTAGAGAAATTCATCCTGCGTTAATTATCTGTGATTGGATCATGCCTAGAATGGATGGCTTAGAAGTTTGTCGTCAAGTAAAATCGATGCCTGAACTTTCTACTACCTTTTTTATCTTACTAACTGCTTTAGATTCAGTAGAAGATCGAGTTAAAGGGCTCAATGAAGGAGCAGATGATTTTTTATGCAAACCTATTGATATGTATGAAATCATAGCTCGAATTCGTGCGGGGTTAAGATTGCATCAACTGAGTCGTGATTTACAACAGCAAAAACAATTATTGGAGACTGAATTAGCTGAAGCAGCGGCTTATGTCCGTTCGATCTTACCTAAACCACTGTACCATTCAGAATTAAATATTGATATGCGTTTCATTCCTTCAAGGGAATTAGGAGGGGATAGTTTTGATTATTTTTGGTTAGATTCACAACATCTAGCTATCTATCTATTAGATGTTTCTGGTCATGGTTTGAGAGCTTCTTTACCTTCTCTTTCTGTAATTAATTTATTGCGATCGCAAAATTTAAAGGAGACTAATTATTATCAACCGAGTTCTGTGCTTACTAGTCTCAACTACACTTTTCAAATGAGCGACTATGATGATAAATATTTTACGATTTGGTACGGAGTTTATAACTATAAAAAACGTAAGTTAATTTATTCGACTGCTGGTCATCCCCCAGGAATTCTATTATCAAAATTGCATTCTCAAGATGTAGTAGAACAAAAATTGAAAACTCCTGGAGTTCCTGTGGGAATGTTTTCTGATGCTAAATATGTAGATTTCTCTTGTGTAATTCCCAATTCTTCTAGTCTTTACATTTTTAGTGATGGGATTTACGAATTTGAACCTAGAAATGGCTTCTATTGGGGATTAGACAAATTTATTATGCTACTAAAAAAACACCAACAAACCAAGGAGCGTGATCTAGGAAGACTCCTGCAATATGTTAGAGATTGGCATCCTAATTTTCAGTTTGATGATGATTTATCAATTATGCAAATTGATTTTTTATAGCAATTTTCATCCCATTGAGATACATAGATACATACTGTTGAAGAACATGCCCTCTCTTGGTGAGGGGCTGTCTTTCGAGGTTTCCTCGAAAGCTTGTCCGCCCCGCGCGCGTTCCTTGGGCGTCCTAAAGTATACCCCTTCGGATAAGGGAACGCTCTGCTCAGGGGTGGAAGGGGGACTTCAAAATAAAATAGATAACTCTAGGCAGAAAAGCACTGAATCTAGAAAAGTCCCCCTCCCCGCGCACCGCTCTCTTGGTCAGCACCGGGAGGGGATAAAATATCTTGTCAGGTTCTATTGGTTCAGCACCAGAAACTGAATTGTGATCTCCGCATCTCGGCACCGTTTGCTAGAGAAGAAAACCTCTGCGGGTTTGTTTATAACCAAATGCAATGGGTACAAGCATTGCATAGTTTGATATCCCGCTTTCTCCTCCAAGCAATCAGCAAAACTATAGGTTTCAAACTAGACGCAGTTTAGTAACTGTTAGCTAATTTGTTGATATTGAAGATAGTATTTGGTCAAACTCGTCCCGATTATCAAAAATTTCAAACACCCGATCCATACTAGTTAGCTCAAATAGCATTTTTACTTGTTCATTAATTGAACAAAGAAACATCTTAATGCCAGCATTACGGACAGTTTTCAGGGATAACACTAATGTTCCTAACCCAGAACTGTCCATAAAGGTAACATCCGTAAAATCAACTAAAATGATTTGTACACCATTCTCGATACTGTGGTTGATGTGATCGCGAAAATCACTAGATCTTGTACCATCTAGAATACCTTTCGGTTCAATTATTTGAACAAGTGAATTCATAAAAAGCTGACTTAAACAATTGTTTTATATGGTAGTATCCAGACAGTATAGCAAAGGAGACCGGAGATCGGAAATCACCTAGAATCTCCTCTCGATCTTTTGCCAGTCATGCACTAGCTGGAAATAATTTTAATTATACGTTCTAAATCGGTCAAATCTCCCACAATTCTTTTGAGCGGCTGAGGCCGAATTCTTACTAGGGTAGGAGTTGCCAAAATTTGATTACTCTCGGCTTGTTCGGGATTTTTAGTAATATCAATTATTTTGAGGGTATAGGGACCTAATAAGCCTCTTTCTAGAATATGATGAATGTTATCTAGGGTTTGATTGGTATTGATATTATCGCTAGCGATAAATAAAAGTAATACATAAGTTTGATTATTCTGATGAGATTTGTGGAAGCTCGAAGATGTCGGCTTTGATTCGGGCTTTGCCAAATCTGCGGTAAAATTTCTCGACTCATGATACGGATTATCAGAATCTAAGCGAATAATTAAATCTCTGGCTTCCCATAATTGAGGAAATTCTTGATGGTAAGTTTCTAAGATTACAGGATTACAATATTCTTCTCTCCAGGGTAAAACTTGCCAATGATTCTCGATGCCAAATAAAACCTTCAATAGAGGTAAATAACGCGCAACTGCGGGATAAACTTCGGCACAGACTTCAATTTTGCCCGTTTGCTGATTTTGCCATCGATCTATGGTGGCGGTATATCCTGGCAACAAAAAATAGGGGGGTTCCGAGAGTCCTAAAACTTCTTGTAAAGCCAGACAAAGATGAAGATGCCAGCGAATTTGTTTGTTGGCATCTATCCCATATACAAGGTCGCCTCCTGGGGTAAATAGAGCAATGCCTTTAAAAAATTTTGGGAGAGGAGATTTACTTTGGATCAACTTCAACCATTAATTCAGGTTATCTAATTATACCTTCATCAGTTATTAGGTAAAGCAAAATTAATTATCTAATTCAACAGATGTTCAGGAAATAGGGAATTTTGTTTTTTACAAAAAATACTTGAGCAATTCTGCTTGTGCTTGTAAAAAATTCTGAGGATTCAGGGGTGATTGACCCTCAATTATTTGATCTATCATAGCTATATTTTCTTTGGTGGTAATTTTTTCTATTCCGATTAACAGCCTAGACAATTTTTCACAGTCCAAACTATTGCTAAATTCAGATTTGATTTTGATCTTTAACTCTTGAGTATGAAGATTCACCACAATATTGGCAAATCTTCGCCCACGCAGTGTCTCGCCTTCAGCGAGACCGCTTTTATGGCTTGAAAATAAATATTCAAAGTTAAGTTCTATTTTGGCCAATCCTTGTTCCCAAAATTTACCAGCTAATAGCTTGGTATTGCCAATTTTTAAGTACATAATTGATATGGTTATTTTTGTCTATAGCGATCGCTATGTTGTAAAGTCACTCGTTCCCCGCCTTGAACAGGTGGAGTACCGCTGACTTCGTAAATTTCATTATCAGTATTCAATTGCACTTGATATTATGCCTCACGAAAAACTAAACCTCTAACATAGTAATATTGAGATTAGATTGTAAATAAATTAACTACGGGAGAAGCGATCTTAATGATTGCAGCGATCGCGAATAAACGAACCTCATTCAACGAATTCATTTAACTTCCCAGGATTGCCATTGACAGTTGAGCAAATTTTCCATCCTGAGTGATACATTTGATTTATATTCCTTAAATAACCATAAAAAATTTGTATTAACCAATGTCTCTAAGCCAAGCAGTTCCCCTAGACAAAATTCGCTATAACGAACAAGGATTAGTGCCAGCGATCGCGCAAGATTATCTTGACGGTACAGTTTTAATGATGGCTTGGATGAATCGAGAGTCTTTGGCCAAAACTTTAGCCACAGGAGAAACTTGGTATTGGAGTCGTTCTCGTCAAGAATTATGGCATAAGGGCGCAACTTCCGGTCATTTCCAGAAAGTTCGCGACATTCGTTACGATTGTGATAGTGATGCCTTACTGATATCTATTGAACAAATTGGGGATATCGCCTGTCACAAAGGGGAAAGAAGTTGTTTTCATCAAGTAGAGCACCGTAAAAATTCTCCCCCAGCAGATACCCTGTCCGAAGTCTTCAAGGTAATTCGCGATCGCGTTAGCCATCCTGTAGCAGATTCTTATACTTGTAAGTTACTAGCAGGGGGAGATAACAAAATTCTGAAAAAAATTGGCGAAGAATCAGCTGAAGTAGTCATGGCTTGTAAAGATGATGACCCTGAGGCGATTGCTTCAGAAGTTGCTGATTTGTTTTATCATACGCTGGTAGCTTTAGCCCATCATCAGGTAGATCTTAGAGATGTCTATCGTCAACTGGATCAAAGAAGAGGTTGAGATTGATCTTGACAAATTACTGGAATCAAACTAATATTCTTGGCGTGTGAGGAAGTGAACCAGTTTAGAGAGTCAAGACGAAACATGGCAAGTCGTTGGCTCTCTTTCTGATTTTTTAAGGTTAATTTAAGGGGAATGTTGCTGTTGCTGTAAGAAAAGTGCTACTTCCCTAGAGGTTGGTTGAGCAGAGATGGCTCCGGGCTTAGTTACGGTTAATCCTCCTACCGCACAAGCGTAGGTGACCATATTTTTTGCTAGATCGCGATCGCTTAATCGACTAATCCCATGTTGGCATAATTTATGGATAAAGCCTGCAATAAAAGCATCTCCTGCCCCAGTGGTGTCAATAGCTGGCAGAGAAAATGGCTGAACCTTCCCTTCATGATCACTCAAGCAATAGCTAACTTCCCCCGCTCCATCGCTAATTAAGACCCCTTCTACCGAGCCTAACTGATAGGAAATTGCCCCCGCGTCAGTCTTGTCAAACAACCATGCTGCTTCTTCTTTGGTCAATTTCACAAAATCTACATAGGACCATAATTTAGCAATCAAAGATTTGGCTTCTGCCTCATTGTCCCAAAACACCGGGCGTCGGTTAACATCCAAAACTATTTTGAGATGATATCTTTCTGCCAACTCTAAAGCCCGAAATACAGCTTGTCTAGTTTGGCTATAGGCTAATTCTAAAGTCCCAATAACTAAATATTCTGCCTCTAAAAATAATAGTTCGCTCAGGTGTTGCGCCTGAAGATAAGCATCAGCAAAAGCACTAGGTTGCGAACTACTAAAGCCCGCAAAATTGCGATCGCCATTAGCCTGACGCAAGACATATACTTGTCTAGTCGGGAATTGCGAGCTACGCTGCACTCCAGACACATTAACTTCCTCAGTTTGTAGTAGTTCTATTAGTGAGTCCCCTAAAGAATCTTGACCAACACAACCAATGAATGCTGAACTGGTCCCTAATTTCCTTAAGGCACAAGCAATATTAGCTGGTGCGCCACCAGGATAAGCTGTCCAAGATTTTACTTGATTTAAAGATTGTCCTAAATCATCAGCTAGGCAATCAAATAAAATTTCCCCTAGACAAATAACACGACTGGGAGGAGCGATCGCTTTACTTTTCAATCTTGTTCCCTCAACACAAACAAATCTTGTTTTCTCATCTTCAGATTACCGCCTGCCGGGTATTCAAAATCTAAAAGGCAAAAAAATTTTGCCTTCTTCAATTATTAGACTCTAATTACCGGAGTAAATTTAGAGTTCACCACGAATTTCTTCTACAATGCCATCCCGCAGTACCACTTCTACATTAAGTTTTTTTACTAAATTATCACCTTTTTCAATTCTAAAGAAACTCTCCATCTGTGCTTGGACAACTTCCTGATCTAATTCCAGTAACTGTACTTGCTGTAATTGTTGTAGAAGTTGATTCTTTTTGTTTAATGACTCGCCTTTTTTCTGATTAACCTGGGATTGAATATTTTCAACTTGTTTCGTTACTTGAGCGCCAGAAGGATTTGAAGCCTTTTTTTGAAACTCTTCAATTGTTCTTTGCCCTTGCATTTCTAATTGTTGTATCTGTTTGTCTAGTTGCGTGATTTGATTCTGCAATTGCTGTTGTACTTCCTCTTTCCAACGGGAGGTAACAATTGCTTTCACAGTAATCGGACGTTTCAGCATTAAGCTAGAAGTTACAACTTCCATATAGATATATAGCTCCTACTATTGGGTGTTAGCTGGTTTGATTCATTAGGTTAAAGGTTAGCACCAAATAGCATATTGTGACCTTGAGCAACTAACCTTCTCTAGGAAGACTATCAACCTAAAAAGTTTTTGGCTGGAAAAATAGAGTTTTTCTTAATTCTTCGGGTTATGAATTGTTATTTTGTAAAGTTTTATTACGATATGCATAATTAATCTGCCTGTCTCAAGAGTTAAAGACAGGGGGTATCCTCTATTGTTTTGATTTCTTCACTGAATCAATAGGTCAATATGAGTTCTTCTCTGATATTCAATGCTGGCGACAGTAATAATCGAGAAAAAATACTAAAACAACTGTTTCAACAGTTATATCAGCAAAATTGCTCTCAACAACAAAAAGAGTATTTGGTGGGCAAAATTGTGAAGTTAGTCTTGCTTTCTCGTACTTTTTGCCGTAAATATCAGGGGCAACCTTTATTTGGAATTTATTTAGAAATTTACACCCAAGCAAAATTCCAACTTTTAGAAGATATCCTGCCGGAGAATTCTCCCTATAAAATAAGTGAATTAGGAACTATTTCTTGGCAAAGTAAGGTCAAAAACCAAGCTTTTAGGAATGTATTAGATGACGAAAGACTCAAACAGTTAGCACTATCAGTACAAAGTTATCCTCCCAATAGTGAACTAAGAAGCTACGCTTTAAGGGAACTTATCAGAGCAATTAAAATATCTGGAAAATTATGTAGTCCTTACAAATATCGCTTTTCTCCAGAAATTTACCAAGTTATTTACGAAGAAGCATTAATGGAAACTTTTATGTATATTTGCACTAAAATTGACAATTATGATCCCCAAAGAGGCAATAAAAAATTCATGAATTGGGTGAATTTTAAACTTGAAAAATCAGTTTTATTTTGCTGTAATCAGTTAAAAATTAATCAAGAGTTACAATTTTTTAAATTATCTGATTTGGATAAAATTACTAACCCTGTTAATAGTCCTTCTTTGGCAGAATCTTTGTTAGAATATCTTAAAAAAGATCCTGATAAAATCTTCACTCGCTCTTATATTAAAGGTAAACCTGAGGCTAATTTTCGAACTATTGCTTTGGGTAGGATTACTGGTCAAAGTTGGCAAGAAATGGCTCAACAGTTTGACGTTCCCGTCCCAACCCTGAGCAGCTTTTATCGTCGAAATTGTCAACGTTTTAAATCAATATTAGAACAAAATATATAAATATCTATTAATTTTATCGGAGTCAAATAATGAATTTTATTTTAACAGCTAACAGTTTTAAAGTCTCTTTGTTGATATCGACAAGAATTTGTGCCGAAAAGTTTCGTCGTCAACAGCATGAGCCTCACAAGGCTAAACAAGTTTATCTCAATAGTTTGGCCGTAGGAGCAGTACAAAATTACCTAAATAGTTTGGGATGGCTAACTAACTGTGAACAGAGCGATAGTTGGAATCCGATCATGCAAACTTTGATGGATGTAGCTGATCTAGAGATTCCGAATTATGGAAAAATCGAATGTAGAGTGGTTTTGTTCGATCAACAAGAGTTAATAGTTCCTCCTGAAGTACAATCAGATCGGATTGCTTATGTGGTCGTGAAATTTGGCTCTTCACTATGCCAATGTGAATTATTAGGATTTGTCCCCGAAATTACAACTGATAAAATCTCTTTAAGTCAATTACAACCCATAGAAAGGTTAACCTCCTACCTTCGTGAATTTAAACAATTGCAAACAGAGAAGCAGCGACAAACTGTTACTGAATTAAGTAAATGGTGGCAAGGAATTATTGATGAGAGCTGGCAATTAGTAGAAAAAGTATTTCCCCCAGAACTAGCTTTATCTTTTAGAAGTCCCAATCGGTTACAAGAATCAGACAAAATTGACGGTGAAGAGCCGTCGGATCTTCCCCATTCTAGGACAAGCCTAACCACGCCTAATCATCAGATTGACAAATTATCTCAGGGGATTAGTCGGGTAAAATTACTGGATTTGGGAAGAGATCAGAATGCTATTCATATTGCTTTGATCTTGCAATTAGTAACTCAAGATAGTCGAGAAATAGATATTTCTGCCAAAATTTGCCCCACCAATACTAGTCTTTACCTTCCGCAAGGATTGGAAATTAGGATTCTAGATCAAAATCAAAAATCCGTTCTGCAAGCTACGGCTAACAAAACTAATGAAACTATTGAGTTTCTCTTTAGTGGGGAACCAGGAGAAGTTTTCAGTATCAAAGCATCTTTTAACGAAAATAATATAGTTGAAACTTTTATTATTTAATTCATGTTTGAAATCAGTAACGCCGATTTAAGGATTCTGATTGCTGAAACTCAGGCCATAGTTACAGTAATTGAACTCCCCTTCATTCAGGCTTGATTCCACAGATAACGCAAAGCTACTAGAATTAATGGAAGAGCTTAGACTATTTTAATCTAAATCCAACAATGCCTGTAGAATTTCCCATTGGTCCAGTACCTCTCAATTCTCCTTTTTACATTGAACGCTACCCTCTGGAAGAACTGGCCAAAAAGGAAATTGAGCAACCAGGAAGTGTTGTACGCATTAAAGCGCCTATAAAAATGGGCAAAAGTTCTCTTTTCGCTAGGATTATCGCTCATGCTCAGAATTTAGGCTATAAAACCGTTAGTTTGGACTTTCAGCAAGCAGACAATTCAGTTTTTGCCAATCTTGAACAATTTTTACGTTGGTTTTGTGCCAACATAAGTCGACAGTTGGGTCTCAAACCGATACTGGACGATTATTGGGATCGAGACATGGGTAGTAAAGTGAGCTGCACTATCTATTTCGAGACCTATCTGCTTGAGCAGATTAACAGTCCTTTAGTCTTGACATTAAATGAAGTTAATCGGGTTTTCGAACATCCTCAAATTGCCCAAGAATTTCTCCCCCTGTTACGATTTTGGCATGAACAGGCCAAACAGGTTGAGGTATTTAGTAAACTTCGTTTAATGGTAGTTCACTCCACAGAAATTTATGTTTCCTTAAATCTTCATCAATCTCCGTTTAACGTCGGATTAACGCTCAAACTGCCAGAGTTTACCTGGGAACAGGTACAGAAGTTAGCCTTGCTTCATGGTCTAAATTGGGCTGAGGGTGAGGTAGGGAAGCAAAGGCTTGACAAACTACTGACAATGATTGGCGGTCATCCCTACTTAGTACGTGTTGCTCTATACCACCTCTCCCGCTCAGAGGTGACATTGGAGGAGTTGTTACAAAAGGCTCCGACCCAAGAGGGAATTTATAGCGATTATTTGCGAACTCATCTGGCAAAAGTGGAACAAGATCCCGAACTAACAGCAGCATTAAAAAAATTGATTGCTGCCAAGCAAAGCATACAATTACAACCGATACTGGCCTATAAGTTAGAAAGTATGGGGCTGGTGAAGCTGAATGGCGATCAATGTACTCTCTCATGTCAATTGTATCGTCTCTATTTTGAAGCGCAAAACTTAAAACGAGAGGATGGGAAGAATTGTCTGATTCAGGAATTGAGGCCAGAAAGCAACAAGTTAAACGATTCGATTAACATAGAGCCTCTAACTCAAATTTCCCATCGGCGATATTTTAACCGCTATCTCCAAACAGAATGGCAACGAACGGCTCGTGGAAGAATTCCCTTATCATTAAGTTCATGGGAGCTTGAAAAAGTCGAGCTCTACCACGATACCCATGGTCATCCCAAAATCAATGCTGAATGGGAAAGACGGGCTTTTTTGAATATTATTGGGGATTTTGAGAGCGGATTTATCGTTAATCTAGAAATTGTCAAGGAAGACAATAGTCGGCAGATGGTCAAATCTGGGACTTTGCCTCCAGCACCAGAATTGCTGGAATATCTACAAATCTGGCAACATGAGTATCGGAAATGGGGAAATCGCAATAGTAGAATTACTGGAAAGAAAGTTATTGCTACCTCAGCAAAACCAACTAAACTACATCCCTCAGCAAAACAATTGGCAGCATCTTTTCAAAACTGGTTGCAATCGGTTGGTTTTCAAGATGTTAATTTAAGATTACGAGAAGTTTTAAATACAGAAGAAAAAATTAGAATTTGGTTATGTAGCAATAATCAGCAGTTACATCAATTACCTTGGTGTACCTGGAATTTTTTGGAACGTTACGAACCAGTAGAGTTAGCATTAAGTCAATTAGATTTTGATGAAGTATCTAGATTTTCCTCTTGCAAGAATATTTCTAAGGTAAAAATCTTAGCAGTTTTTGGCAATAGTCAAGGAATTAATCTCGAACCAGATCGTCAACTGTTAAGCAATTTATCTGATGCAGAAGTTGTTTTTTTAGTTGAACCGCAACGGGAAGAATTATATGATCGCTTATGGTCAGAATCTTGGGATATTGTCTTCTTTGCTGGTCATAGTCAAACTATACAACAACAGGGAATATTGTATATTAATCAGGAAGATATTCTCACCATTGAAGATTTAAAATATGCCCTCAAAAAAGCGATTAAGCAAGGGTTACAATTAGCTATTTTCAATTCCTGTGATGGGTTAGGACTGCTATACGAGTTAGGTAAATTATCCTTACCTAATGCGATCGTGATGCGGGAACAAATAGTAGATGAAATTGCCCATAAGTTTTTGCAATATTTTCTAGCAATTTATGCTCAAGGTTATTCTCTTCCTCTAGCCACTCGCCGAGCCAGAGAAAGATTACAAACCTGGGAACAAAAATATCCCTGTAGTAGTTGGTTGCCCGTATTATATCAACATCAATCAGCGATTTCTCCCCTTTGGAATGATTTGAAATTCGGGGTAAATAATCAGAGCATTCCTATTACTAACCAGCCCAAGATTAGGATTCAAAAGAGAAAAAAATGGCAATTTTTGCAGCTATTTTTAGTCGGAGGAATCGGGACAATTACCACTATCTTAATTTTACTATTGCAAACTTGGGGCTGGTTGCAAACATGGGAATTGAATGCTTTTGATAGGGCTCTAAGTTGGCAAGTTGCTGAACCGGCCGATCAAAGATTTTTAGTCATTACAGTAGATGATCAAGATATTACCTATCAAAGGGAACAGGGTATGAATTTGCAAGGCTCTCTTGCCGATGCTGCCTTAGTAGAATTACTCAATAAACTAGAACCTTTAGAGCCAAAAACTATTGCTTTAGATATAATTCATGACTTCCCTTTTTCTCAAGAATTAGCTAATAAAATAAATGAAATTAATAATTTTATTGGAATTTGTCGAGTTGAAAATCAGAAATCTAAATTTAATGATATTAAACCCCCTCCAGAATTAGCTAGCAATCGTATTGGATTTAGTAATCTGGCGCTCGATTCTGATGGGGTAATTCGTCGTCAGATTATTGGTATGACTAGTGGAAAAACTTGTCAGAGTGATCTTTCTTTAAGTTTAAGACTGGCCCTTGATTATCTAGATAATTATGAAGTTAAACGAGATCAAGATTCAGGAGTTTTAATAATTGGGGATACCGTTTTTCCTCGTCTCAATGCTACTAGTGGTGCTTATAATTTGCCAGATACAGAAAATGGGGGTTATCAAATTTTACTTAATTATCGTTCTTTATCTCCTCCAACCGTGGCTTTACGAGAAGTTATTCAAGGTCAAAAAGATTCAGAATTAGCAGAACTTGTGACAGGAAAAATTATTTTAATTGGAGTTAAAGGTCCGAATATAGATTTACACTATACTCCCTATAGTCAAAGCTTACAAACCAAGAGAATGTTGGGGGTTTTTATTCATGCTCAAGCCACTAGTAATATTATTAGTGCTGTTCTAGATCAGCGACCTGTACTCTGGTGGTTTCCTAATTGGGTAGAAGGATTTTGGATTAGTCTTTGGTCTTTGGTTGGGGCAGGAATCGCCGTAGTTTGGAGAATTCCTCAAAATAGAGCGATCGCAATAACTTTAGCTCTGGTAATATTATATGGCTGTTATTATTTTCTGTTAACTTTTTCTGGAGGTTGGATTCTACTAATTGCACCAGGAATTGCTTTAATAACAGCTGCTCTCATCAATAGTATGGTCTTGAAAATGATTAACTCCAACTTCTTATGGTCGAGGTTAAAGGGGAAAGATTAGAGGGGAAAGCTTTGACCAGGACTTCATCGTTCATTAATTATCCTTCTGACTCTAATTAGATTGTAGATAGCCAGACAGGTCATTCAGAAATTTCTCAATCCCATCTAAAGCTTTGAAAAAACGCTAGCCTTGAGTCCAGCTATGTTGGCTTCCGCTTGTTCTTAAAAAAAAATAGAGCAAGCTATTTTTGGAATATAGCGAAATTCAGCAAGAATTATGGACTTGGATTGCTCCATTACTCGTTCCTAATTTTTCACTAATGTTATCGGTTTCTGCATCTGAAGCATTAGTCAATAATAATAATGGAAACTCATCTAAAGTCAGAAGAAAATATTATCAATTATCCTATAGACTATCTACTGCATATCTTATATTGATTTTGTTATCTATGTTCCTGGAAATGTTTTTCTCTGCTGACTATAACCCTTTGGGAGTACTTAAAGTATCAGGACTATGGATTGCTATATTTCAAGGATTTGTAACCTCAGCTATTGGAGTACTTTTTTTCACAAAAAAAGAAGGGAACAATTAATGTTGGCTCTTATTAACTTAAAATCTAGCAATAGCATCTGCAATATTTAGGACTATCTAAGTGATCTTTCCTTGTTCCTTATTCCTTAACTGACTAACAATGGTGCAGCAGCCAGTAATTTCTGAGTATAAGAATGGTTCGGGTGCTCAAAAATTTGTTTGGTCGTGCCAATCTCGACAATTTTACCGCCATTCATTACTGCAATACGATCGCAGAAAAATCGAGCTACCCAAAGATCATGGGTAATAAAGAGGTAAGTGAGATTAAATTCTGCTTTAAGAGCGAGCATTAACTCTAAAACCTGGGTTTGAACCGTAGCATCTAACATACTCACAGGCTCATCGCAGATTACTAACTGAGGGTTAGTAATTAAGGAGCGGGCGATCGCAACTCTTTGTTGTTGTCCTCCCGATAATTCTGCGGGATAACGATGATAATAGTCTGAGGTGGGAGTTAAACCGACTTTTTCTAACATGGTTACTACTTGCTTCTTAGCTTCTGAAGCACTAGCAAGTTTATGAATTAATAAAGGATCGGCGATGCTTTCTCCCACAGTCATGAGGGGATTGAGACAAGCATGGGGATCTTGAAAGATCATTTGGAGCTGACGACGCATTTCCCGCAACTCTTGAGAAGATAACTGGGTTAAATCTTTGCCTAAAAATTCTACTGTCCCCGCTGTAGGTTTTAACAGTTGCAGAATTGTGCGTGATAAAGTGCTTTTGCCGCAACCTGATTCTCCCACAAGTCCGAGAGTTTCGCCTTCATGAAGCTCAAAATTAATCCCGTCTACCGCTTTGATTACCGACTTTTGACCCCCAAATAATTGTTTAATGAAATTACTCTCTAAAGTGAAATGTTGCTGAATTCCTTTTACTTGTAGGATAGGTGCTTGTTTAGTTTTTTCATCCTTAGCTGTCACTGCTTGAATTTTTAAAGCAGCTTCTAACAAAGACTTGGTATATTCATGCTGCGGATTATAGAGAATCGATTTAACATCCCCCGATTCAACCATCTTACCTTGATACATTACGCCAATGCGATCGCAATATTCACCAACCATTGCCAAATCATGGGAGATTAATAATAATGCCATCTCCCTTTCACTACATAAACGAGTCAATTCTTCTAAAATCTCCGCTGAGACAGTGACATCTAGACTAGTGGTCGGTTCATCTGCCACAATCATCTTAGGATTAAGTAATAAAGCTAATGCGATCGCAACTCGTTGTCTCATCCCACCACTAAACTCATGGGGATATTGTCCCCAACGGTTAGCAGGAATTTTTACCGCATCTAAAGCGGCTATTGCTTGTTGTTTCGCTTCTTGGCGAGATAATTGGGGTTGATGAGCTTTTAAGGTTTCTAAACAATGATCGCCAATAGTCATCAGAGGATCGAGACGAGTCATGGGATCTTGAAACACTAGTGCCACGACTTCCCCGCGAAATTGACGTAATTCTTCTTTATTTAACTCCGCAACAGATTTGCCTTTAAAATTAATAACTCCAGTTACCTGACTGCCTTCGGGGAGTAATTTCATAATGCTTCTCCCCAGAGTGGATTTACCACATCCTGACTCCCCAACCAATCCCATTCTTTCCCCAGGATTAAGAGTAAAAGAAACATCATCTACCGCCCAAATAATTTCTGCTTGAGATTGATGAGGATATGCCACTCTGAGGTTGTTTACTGCCAGTAGAGTCATAGATTATCAAGATTAGAGTTAATGCAAATTCCCCTGCATTCTAATACATGAATTTTAAATTTAAGATTTTTGGTTGATCTAGGGAAAATTCTGGGATTTTTGCTAAAAGTTTTTGTTGTTCACCATTCATAATCCGACGATTATAATGGGGTACATTAAATAGCTGTTCAAAATTTTCAACATTATTCTTTAATCGTAATCATAATGTGCTAAACCGTATTGCATAGATTGACAGAATAGACTAACATTCCTGCTATGGTTAGTTTCCAATCTTCTTTATGTGGTGTAGTATTTTTCCCGATTCCCTGCTACATCAGGCGTTAGTAAGCTAAAGCTTTTCCGGCGGATTTGCGACTGTCGTTTGCTGCTTCGATTAAACCTGTCTGGAGATCAATAGCAATTGATTCGGCGGCACCATAAGTTCTAAAGGGTACTACAGTATAACCTCGCGATTTCAAGTCTTTCCTTACTTCAGGAGAAATAGCATCAGGTTCGGCGATAATGCGATTGGGAAAACCTTGATAATGGAAACGAGGACTATTGACTGCTTGGTTGATATCTAATCCATAATCGATCGCGTTGCTAATTACCTGCAATACTGTAGTCGGAATCCTAGAACCTCCAGGACTTCCTGTCACTAAAACCACCTGATTATCTTTGGTTACGATTGTTGGCGACATCGAACTTAGAGGACGTTTTCCTGGCTCGATTTTATTGATTGCTCCTTGGCGCAACCCAAATTGGTTTGGTTCTCCTGGTTTACCAGTAAAATCATCCATCTCATTGTTGAGTAAAATACCTGTATCAGGAGCAATCACTCCCGCACCAAAATAAGAATTGATCGTATAGGTTACCGCGACAGCATTCCCCTTATTATCTACTACGGAATAATGGGTGGTGTTTGTTCCTTCTGATTGTTGAGGTGGATAAACTGACTCAGGGGGAATTGCTTTATAGTCAGGAATTTGTTTTCTCAAAGAAGTTGCATATTCTGGGGATAATAATTTTTCGATGGGATTATCGACAAAATCAGGATCTCCTAAAAATTGGTTGCGATCGCTAAAAGCAAATAACATAGAAGATAGGATCGGATGCAAACTGTCAGGCGTTTTCCAACCCAACTCTTTTAACTCATAACCAGATAGGATATTCAACATCTGACACAGAGTTGTGCCACCACCAGGAGGTGGCGAAGAAGTTACTTGATATCCTCGATAGTTACAACTAATTGGTGCATATTCGCTAACTTGATAGTTAGCAAAATCTTCTAAACTAAGAATTCCTTGGTTGCTAATGCTCAAGTTTTACAACAGACATTGAGGACTTTAGATAGAGCTTGGGACGAGATGAGAGCCAGAGGATTTGGCTTTCCCAGGTTTAAGAATAAATATCGGATGAGATCGTTTGTTTTTCCTCAGTTAAATAAAAATCCCATATCACAACAATCAATCAAGCTACCTGGCTTGAAACAGGTGAAATGGAGAATGTCTCGTCCTATTCCTGAGGGTTTTGTGCCCAAGCAAGCCAGAATTGTCAGGAAAGCATCTGGTTACTTCCTAATAAAGAGGTATGCTCTCAAAACATTCAGCCGATCCAGGGTTTGGTCAGTTCGTTAAGATCTTGCAATGGGTCTGTTGGAAAACCGATACCTACTTCGCTAAGGTAGATAAAGATGGTACTTCTCAAACTTGTCCTAACTGTGGCGCACATACGGGGAAGAAAGAACTAGAAGTTAGAGTTCACCATTGCTCTGAGTGCGGATATACCACTACGAGAGATGTGGCAGCAGCCCAAGAAGTCAGAAACCGAGGAATAACCGCCGTCGGGCAGACGGTAGTAGAAAATGTCTGTGGACTCAGAGCGACGGGGAGTATTGGTCACAATGCTCTAGTTGGTGGGGGAAGAAACAGAAAACTACCATCGTGAGGTGTTAGAATCCCCCGCTAAAGCGGCGGGAGTATGTCAATAATACAGACTTTGTTCGAGTTTATGCTGACAACTCAATTAATTCTTGACTTTAGAGTAAATTAACAATTTATTTGCTATTTAATCACTAGTGATAAGATATCTATTAAATATTTTTTGCTAAATATTTTTATTGCTAATGATAACATAATTAAACAACAAAAAAATTTATTTTAGGTACTCAACATAATATTCATATATCTGTTGTTTCCCTTTGGGAAATGTCAATCAAAATAGATCAGATCAAGGAAAGCTAAAGTTACCAAAGCCACTACAATCTTTAATTGTCGAAGCTCAGCGTTTTTAAAACTAAAAATTTGTCCAATTACCATAAAAGATCCTTGTGACCGAATCCTAATTTCTCAAGCAATAGATAATGATTTGACCATCATTACCTGCGATTCAAAATTCTTCGACTATGATGTAAAAATATTGGATAGTTAATAAGGAACAAGTAAAATTCTCAATCCTAATCCCTAATCCCTAATCCCTAATCCCTAATCATGTCAAAGAGATCTAAATCAAATAAGTTTTCTATTAATTCTCCTATTCGTTATCTGGGACAATCTTTATGGTCTTTGATCTCCCCCTGGAAACAAATCGATTGGTTATTGCTATTTTTGCTCGTGGGATTGACCAGTTTTGGTGGGTTAACTATTTATAGTATTGAACGTGTTGAACAATTAAATCACGCTTATCAGCATCTATCTATTGGTTGTTTAGGATTAGGAATGGTGCTCGCGATCGCTCGTTTTAATTACCGCTCATTATTACAATGGCATTGGGTAATTTACGTTTTAACTAACATATCTCTAATTGCTGTGATGGTAGCTGGGGTAACAGCAAAAGGGGCACAACGTTGGATTTCGGTAGCAGGATTTAATGTTCAACCCTCAGAATTTGCCAAAATTGGCATGGTCATTACTTTAGCAGCATTATTACAGCATCAAGATCGGGCTGATTTTCCGACCCTATTTCGTACTTTAGCCATTACAGCTATTCCTTGGGGATTAGTATTTTTACAGCCAGACTTAGGCACCTCCCTAGTATTCGGTGTAATTGTGATTACAATGCTTTATTGGATGAAAGTAAATCCTGGTTGGCTAATTTTAATGATTTCTCCACTAGTTTCGGCGATTCTTTATCATTTACACCTTCCAGGTTGGTTATTTTGGACATTAGCGATGACAGGTCTTGCTTGGTTAACTATTCCGGTAAAGGTAGTTGGTGCCTTATGCGCGATCGCTATTAACTGTGGTGCAGTGGAGCTAGGCAATGTTTTCTGGGGATTATTAAAGGATTATCAAAAAGCTCGTCTTATTTTGTTTCTTGACCCCGAAAAAGACCCTCTAGGTGGCGGATATCATCTCATACAGTCCCGCATCGCGATCGGCTCAGGAAATTTTTGGGGAACAGGTTTATATCAAGGAACTCAAACCCAACTTAATTTTATTCCCGAACAACATACAGATTTTATTTTTTCGGCGGTAGGCGAAGAATGGGGTTTTGTGGGCAGTATTCTATTACTGATAGTTTTTTGGTTGATTTGTTGGCGATTAGTCTCGATTGCTAATCATGCAACAGATAATTTTGGCTCTTTACTTGCTATTGGAGTTTTAGCAATTCTTGCCTTTCAAGTTATTACCAATATCAGTATGACTATTGGACTGGCTCCGATTACAGGTATTCCTTTACCTTTTATGAGTTATGGAAGGTCCGCATTGTTAAGTACTTTTATTGGCATGGGTTTAGTCGAGTCGGTAGCTAATTATCGAGAGACTAAAAAAAATCTATTTTAACTAAATATCATGGTAAAAATCGTAATTTTTCTTGTTCATTGGGCATTCGACAAGTAGAGCGTCGCCCAAATATTCGATATCGATTGCGAGCAATTACTCTATAAATAGAATCTCGAATCGGACGGGGAATAATCTTGAATAAGCTCAAAATTGACCAAATACCACCAAGACTGCGACAAATATTGAGAAAAGCATCTGATTGATCATAAATTTTATCTTCTGCAATATAAAAAATTGACCATTCTTCCCGATTATTAGGCAATGGAGGTAAAAATTTTGCGGCTGTTTTACCCTGGAGCGGTGCAATCATAATAGTTCCTGTCTTATCTATATTCAGCAGAATATCGACAAATTGATTACACATAATACACTCACCGTCAAAGAAGACAATTGGCTTACGTATTTGATCCTGGGATATTCTGTTATTCATTCAATACCTACGACAGGGAAAATGGTAGAAGATTGTCATTTGTCAAGAGGACTTTTGGAGGAAACTAAGTTTAAGCACTAAAAAAAGTTTCTACCCTAAAGCTCGTGTTTGACATTCTATCTGTTTATTTCCAATAAAGTCTATTGTTTTGACTTATGGGGAAAATAGAAGAAATTGCCAACCATAAAGCTGAATTAGCCGAACTTCACTAACACTAAAATGTGGTTATTAGTGTTTGGGTGTTTCCCGTTCTGGCTGAGCGATAGGCAGCCTCAATAATTTCAATTACATGACGGGCGTGTTCCGGAGTAACAATTGTCGAGCGCTCTTCGCGAATCCAATCTATCAATTGCATAATGTCCTCAAAAACGTGAGATTCTGCCATCAAACGATGAACCCCCACGACATGGGGCAGAATATTGTAATCCGATTCTGGCCTGTCACACTCCTTTCCTGGATAATCAATAGGCTGCCCATTGAGGGTGTTGCCTTCAATCATCCCCTTAGTTCCAAAAATTATTGGTTGTCCCACGTGCTTTTTCGGAAGTTCTCCAGCAGCTACTCCATAGACAAAGCCATAGAGAGAATTACCATAATCAAGCAGCATCAGAGTGTTATCATCCATGTCACAGATCATCTTTTGACCGTGAAATTCCCGTTCGCGAAGGCGTATTCCCGAAAAAGCTGTAACCTTTTTAACTGGACCGAGTATCCCGGTTAAGACATGCAATCCATAAACGGTCATGTCGTATAATGGTCCTCCCCCCGGAGAGCGAAAATACCACTCAGGGTTAATATTTGAGAGGATGTCATTTCCCTGGCGCACGGATTCTTGTTCGTGATACTTACCAAAAGCAGCCCCGGCAACCGCCCAAATCGGCGTGCCCACAGCTCCTGCTAATATTAAATGGCGAATCTGCTGATAAAGAGGACGTAACATCTCCCCAGGAGAAGCCACTATTTTGACTCCTCTCTCCTGAGCTAGTCTAATCAACTCATCGGCTTCAGCGACGGTAGTGGTCATGGACTTATTAAAATGAACGTGGATGCCCTCGGCGATCGCCTGTTTCCCTTGTTGATAATGCAGACCAATGGGAGAGGCGATCGTAATTGCCTCGACATTTCCAGAAGCTAACAAATCCTCATAAACCTCAAAAGCGCTGGTCACACCAAACTTATCAGCCGCAGCTTGAGCCCTTCCCGGTACTGGATCGCAGATCGCTGTTACCTCTACCTGCTCTTTGATATCTTCTTGGGTCAAATGGGGCAGAATTCCTCGCAGAGATATACTGCCTGCCCCCACGATTCCCATGCGCACTCTATTATTCATCGGTTAGATAATGCCTCCAGGAGGTTTTATGTTGCCAACCCACCAGTCTTTTGATTTTGTCACAGCTAATAAAAGATTGATGAGCAATCAGCTTGTCTGCCAAGGAAAGAAGTTCGGGGTGAAAGCGTTTTACCAGTTCCCGAGAGGATTCTAAGGCTGTTGTATCATCCGCATTGACCAAATATACGTCATGAAGCGGTAGCTCAGAGGCAGCCTCTAGGAGCAACCGATGAGCACTAGCTAAATCCTCACTCCCAACCCAGGCCCACAGCCACGGATCCCATTCCTGGGTCGGGCTAGCCTCTTTTGCTATTTGTCGTCGTTGTGATTCGGTTCTGATTCCTGCTGGACGGGTGACGTAGGTTCGGATGCCGTAGGCACGGCTATAGGTGGCCAACAACCCTTCTACTGCTCCTTTGGAAAAACTGTAGGAGTCTTCGGGGTAACAAGGATGATTTTCATCTATGGGTAAGCTCTCGATGGGAAAGGGAGTCTTACTGATACGGAATCCATGCCCCAAAGCACAATTACTTCCTGTCATAACAAAAATCCGCACCCCAGCTTCAACTGCTGCCTGTAAAAGGTAGTATGTTCCCAGCAGATTTGTCTTGAAAGTTGCGTCAAAGGGAATTCCCTGTTTTTCTTTCTCCTTCCTCAGCTCTGGATGATCTGACGGTTCCGCCTGGGCTCCTAGATGTTGGATTGCCTCGACCCCCGTAACGGCAAGTTGGCAATTTTCAAAAAAGTTAAGATCTGCTTTAACCCAAGGGAAACTCGAAAACTCTTTTGGCGGTTGCCGACGGGAAGTGAGGATCAGTTCATGTTCACCTGCTAGTTCGCGGATTACAAAC
>JASJDR010000264.1 GCA_030065615.1 Xenococcus sp. MO_188.B8
GAAATCATACCCTGTAAGAGAAGCGATTTGAATGGGACTAAATTCAGCCAATATATTGGCTAGTGTTTTCCGTAAAAAGTCTAAAGAATCAAAAATTTTATTTTTCAAGAATTTTTTGACTTCTTTCCAAAATCTTTCAATGGGGTTAAGTTCAGGGCAATAAGGAGGTTGAAATAAGAGAATAATATTATCAAAGATTTAATTTTAACTAGCCGCTATCGAGTTAGCAGGATAATCGAGTTGATAGAGTTCCCCTTTGCGGAAAGCTGCCCTGATCTTACCTAGAAGCTTACGAGCCACAGCAATGATAGCTTTTTTTCTTCCCATACGGGGATAGAGTCGTTCAAAAAAAGCCCCAAGTGTAGAATCCTTACCAATAGCACGCCAAGCAATCTCAATCAGTAGCCCCCGTAGATGACGGTTTCCCTGTTTGGTGATGTGTCCTCGATGTATTTGCTCCCCTGATGACTGCTCGCTCGGAGTTAATCCTGTGTAGCTAAACAGTTTCCGTTCGTTGCTAAACTCAGACATATCTCCTAATTCATTAGAGAGTACCCGACCACTGATTAGACCAACTCCAGGCACAGAACGGTAGACCTTTTCATTGGCATCAGTTTGTGCTTGTTGTTTGAGCCGCCTCACGAGTTTCTGAATCTGCTTGTCGAGAGCCTGCCAGATCTGCCAGTGTGCCTCTACAGTGATCGTAAATGCTTCACTTGGCGAGCGCTTTAACAGCTCAGTAACTAATTTAGGACTCATCTCTCGGCGCTCATCTGGATCAATGAGTCCGAATTGATGGGCTTTCATTCTGATTTTCTGTTTCACGGCAGCTCGTTCTTGTACTAACTGTTCTCTAGTTCGGCTGAGCAGCCGATGCTGCTCTTGGTCTTCGCTGGGCACTCGAATCCCGCGTAAGCGTCCTGCTTCTAGCTGTTGTGCGAGTTTGGCTGCGTCTCGCTTGTCGGTTTTGACGAGCGACCCCGCGTTATGCGGAGCGGTATCCTTATCCGAAGGTGTACCCTTTAGGGTTAGGGCGGCGTAAGACCCTAAAGGACTAGCTTCGCGTCGCGCAAGGGAACGCGCGAGTCGTGACTCGGTCATAGGCTGCTACTTCTACTGATGCTGCGTGCACTACAATGCTATCGATCCCTGATTCGGTGAGCGCTCGATGCAGTACGAATCCGCTGAACCCTGATTCGTATACACTATGGATTATCCCTCCCCTAAAATATTTCAACAATTGTTGAGCTAACGCATCTGGTTGAGCTCCTGTTGTCCATTTTTTCACAATTGTTTGGTTGACTCGCACCACTACTACGTAGGTTTTCTTATGAACATCAATGCCAACGTATAGGTCTTCGCCATCGTATGATCTATTTAGTGTGGTGTTTTTCATGAGATATTACCTCTTAGCTTGGATTGGGGAACTTCAAGATCTTGGGATTTGAACTACTTTGATTAGTACCACACTATCCACCATAGGGGTAGGGCTGTTTCACGTTCAAGAAAAACGTTGTTAGAGCTTATTAGAAAGAGGAGAATAGGAAAGAGACTAATATAGAAACCAATTTATCTAAAAATAACTTAATTCAGAGTTTCAAAACTTGATGATTGTCATCGTTAAATTAACTGGAACTATTACAATTTCGTTGAGTTACCAACAAGATACATGGACAAATTTCGTCAAAATGGAGTGTACAAGTTGAAAAATTCTCCCCCGCTCCCTGCTCCCTGCTCCTCTGCCTTCTTACTCTAGAATGAAACAGCCCTGCCCCTGTAGGGGAAGGTTGGAAGGGGTGGGGAGATTTATAGAGGGATGGGACGCGGGGTTGCACTACTCCTGACTCCTTCAGCCGAAGGCTGATAAAAAGTTCCCGTAAATACTAACTCCGCCGGTCCAGTCATATAGACTCGTTCATTCACACTAGACCACTCGATTTGTAAGGAACCACCAGGTAATTCTACAGTACAAACGCGATCGCATTTATGATTTAAAACCCCTGCTACTACAGAAGCACAAGCCCCAGTACCACAAGCGAGAGTAATCCCTGCACCTCGTTCCCAGACTCGCATCTTAATATAGTCTGGCTTGAGCACTTGGATAAACTCAGTATTAATTCGTTGGGGAAATTCTGGGTAATATTCAAACAACGGTCCTATTTTCTCTAGAGGAATTGCATCGCTATCTTCGACAAAAGTTATACAGTGAGGATTGCCCATACTAACGCAAGTCACAGACCAAGATTTATCTGCCACAGTAATGGTTTTATTGATTACTTTTTCATCATCAGCAACCAAGGTTGTGGGAATTTCTCCTGCCGTCAAAAAAGGCTTTCCCATATCTACTTTGACTAAACCATTTTCTTGTAACTGAGGGGAAATTACCCCAGCTAAAGTATGAATTCTATAGGTTTTATTAACTTTAGCTATTCCTTCGAGATTGGCGATAAACTTAGCAAGGCAGCGGATGCCATTACCGCACATTTCTGGCTCTGAACCGTCAGAATTATAAATTCTCATGGTGTAATCTGTCCCTTCTTGACCAGGAAGGACGAAAATGACACCATCAGCGCCTATTCCAAAGTGGCGATCACAAATTCGGCTCGCTTGTTCTGGAGTAACTACAGTTTCGGTACTATGGCGATTATCAATCAGGATAAAATCATTACCTAATCCTTGATATTTGCTAAACTCGTAACTCATTTTAAATCTCGTTCCATTCCAACCAATAATCGTTCTATTATGACTGAATTCGATACTGGTTTGCCTAGCGTCAAAAAAATTCAAAGTTACATTAAAGATAAACAGGAAGTAGAACTCAAACTTGCCACAGACGATCTGATTGTTGGGAAAATTCTCTGGCAAGACTCGATCTGTATTTGTCTAGAAGATCATTACAATCAATCTACTCTGATTTGGAAGCAGAGTTTAGTTTACCTCAAACCCAAAGCTTGATATGTAGTTGAGCTGTTTTGTAATCCGATACCAAAATTAATTGTTTTTGAGGGTTTCCAAAATTTCAGCTTTTAATGTAAGATGAGATCTTGCAGCATGGTGGCATAGCCAAGTGGTAAGGCCGTGGATTGCAAATCCATTATCCCCCAGTTCGAATCTGGGTGCCACCTTAATTAATTGTTGTTGTACATTAAAGAATTATTTGTCAGATTTAAAGAATTATTGTCACAAATAGATCTGACTTCAATGATTTTTCAGTACTTTCAGGGATTTTTTTGTCATTTAGTTGCCAAGAGACAAAGAATTTAGGCAAAAAAATCAGATTTAAAGAATTAATGTCCAAAAAAATCATCAAAATTAATATAAGTTTTGTTTATTTATTCACACTTATACTTCAGATTTTGCAATCCACGGCCTCTTTCAACTTTTCCACATAACTAAAATTTTAGATTTCAACATCTTCCACTTCAGAAGAGTTGAAGCAACCCAGAGGTCGTCCAACACCTTACCCATTAACTTGATTAAGTCTTTCAACATCTTCCACTTCAGAAGAGTTGAAGCAACATCTGGTGGTAGATTTATTGAGGGAGCAATTTTAGACTTTCAACATCTTCCACTTCAGAAGAGTTGAAGCAACTGGAAGCCCGCGTCGCCGACAGGCGCAAGGGAACGTCCTTTCAACATCTTCCACTTCAGAAGAGTTGAAGCAACACTAGCTTTTCAAACCCTTATCTCTAGTAACTTCTAGTTCTACTTTTGCCAAAGGTATAAAAACCGCTCTCAAAAATATTAAAGTAATAGCTAAAATCTAATGCTAAAAGTTAAGTTAAGAATCTAGAACTAAGACCAGATAAGAATTTCATGATTTCTGTCGAACCTCCTAGGGATTTCGCCCGCGCTTAGGTTTGACAAAACTGTGGAAAAAGTTCCCCAAAAGGGGTGATTATGTAGCCACAAAACGATATATTCGCATCCTAAACATCAAAAATGAATCTGATACTAGAACTAAGCTTTTGGAGATTTTCCTCAATCCATTAGCCTACTCACTTGCTGGGAGCGCACCCTAGTCTATAATATTGAAAAGAATAAGCTTATCAATACTATAGATTTTTTCCTATCTCAACAGAGGAATAGAGATAGCAGCAACCGACATCTTTTCTTGAAAGAGGAATATAACATCAAGGATGAAATGTATCATCAAGAAAACTGTCTATGAGCTAGCAGCCACGAGGGTTCAGAAAGTAAGACTATCATCAATATCAGTCAAATAAACCCATATTTTTCGTAAACCTCAAATGGGATTTACGGCGCATAGAGTTACATTATTATTCAATTGTCCAGGTACGGAAAAATCTTAAAAAATCTTAACTAATAGTTGGTTTTCTTGAATGATAGGCAGTTAAAGCTAAATCTTTAGCTGGCATTTCTGATGCTCCAGAGGAAAATTGTTTAGCATATTCGATAGCAATCCCATTTTGTGCAGCTTTGGAAGAGATAGCATCACTTAAGCGTTTGTAACTCCAATGATGAATGTTTTGACGATATTGCTTGACGTATAGCTTTTGCGCCTTTTTATATCCAGGTATTTTAGCCTCAGCTTTAGCTGTAGCTTCACTTTCAAGAATTTCTCTAATGTTAGTTAAATCGGGCAATACAATGCTACTAGCTTGATATTGAATAGCTAGGTCAACAATTGCCTTTGCCAGTAAGCGATCAACATACTGCCCTAACTCAGATTCTCCAAAGCGATCATTCCCAGCATTAATTTGAGCTTGATGCCTTTTCCTTCTATTACTTTTTTGTTTTTCTCTATGAAGTAATAATCGGTCGTATTGGGTCTGCTTCTTAGGCTTTTTTCCTTTCTTGGGTTTTTGTTTAATCGGTTTACTCAATAATTGCCGAGTATTGCGATAGCTTAATGTTTGACCTGAAGTGACATCAATAACTGCCATGCTTAATGGCTGTTGTAAACCAATACTAACACCTACTATTATTGAAGGATTTTGATTAGGTTGATGCTGCTTGGGTCGAGAAAATTCTTGAAAATTAGATAAAAGACTGAGTGATGTTCGATTAGCCTGAAGTCTTTCTTGCTGATTTTTGGTTAAAGACTTTTCGTTTTCTTTTTTAATAATGTCTTCCTTGGTTGCAGCTATTTTTAAAGCTCTAACTGCCTCTGTTCCTTCATGAGTCCATAATTGAGTTTCTACGGAACAATGAAGCAATAAACTATGGCTTTGCCAAGGTTTGCCTGAATCACGATCTTGCTGCCAAACTAAACGAGCTGAACGTAACGTTATTAAACCTCCTGGCACTTGTTCTTTATGTTGTTTATAAAGCTGATAATCCTCGTAGAAGCTCTGAAACCAATGTAACTGACGATTATGACAAAATATTTCAAAGATATGTCCATCTTTAGCCATCCCGTTGAAAGTTACACAAATTCGTCCCTGCTGATTTTTTGACCAATAGATATCAGTGTTAGTTTCAAAGGAAACAGAAAAAGGGAGTGGTTTATCACTTCGGAGTAACCGAGCTTGAGCTAATTCCATTGCTTCGTTTTCAGTCATTAGGGACTTGCGTAGAAATAGAATCCCAGCCATGCAATTGTATTGTCGAAGGAGCAGCCAAATGAATGGTACAGTATCAAGCCGCAAGTCCATTAAGCTGCTGACTTGTTCTAGAGCTTCAAGCCATTCTCCTCTGTCTAAATTTCTGCCTTTAGGTAAACGACTCTTGAGTTGCTCTTCGAGGCGCATAATTTCAATTTCTTTTTTGCGTCGATATTGCTGATATTGATCGGGATTTTCGGGTTCTGGAGCGATCTGACATTGATTTTTGAGTAAATAGACAAGCGCACATAGCTTGATTAATTTTTTAGTTTTGAGATGAGGCTTTTGTTCTTTTTCATAGTCATTGGTTACTCTTTCATAAGTGTCAAAAAGATGGGAAAAAAGACTATTCTCAAGTTTGGTTTCTGTATATTGCTTTTGTTTCCGCAATAATTTTGCTAATTTCGCTCGTTCTTGCTCAAGAACTTTTTCCGCTTCCGCTTGTAATTGCGGGAGAGCAAAACCAGTTTCATTTAGTAATTCTCGTTCGCTTTTTAACATTGCTAGCCAGCGTTTTTTGCCGAAAAGCCTTAGTCTTTTCTTTAGTTGAACAGCAAACCAAGATTTGTAAATTTGCTTTACTAATCTTTCGGCAGAATCGAAAAAACGACCAGGCATTCCTTGAAACTTTGGCTGCTGTTTGAGATTTTTAACTATCAGTTTGATGGCTGTGGCAGGAATACTTCCTCGGTCAAGCCATTGTTTTAGGTCTGGATGAGATTTAATTGTTTCTAAGATTTCATTTACCAAAACTATCAGGAAAGTCCGCAGGAAGACAAGGAAAATAGTCTATTGGAGAATTTTTGGCTAATGAATTCATGACTTATAGGAAGTCTTTGACTATAGCTATTATAGCTAATAATAGTAATAATAGCTATATCGCTAAACTTAAAGATTTAAATCTCTATGAGAGAATTGACAGGTAAATAAGTTTACTTAAGGTTTATATTAAGCGTGGTTGATAAACGCAAATCTCCTGATTATCAAGAGTTAAGAGGATTTATCCCGAAAACCCTTTCAATGAAGTTCAAGGCAGTTTGTAAAGGGGTGGGAAAAAACATTAATGATAGTTTAGAAGAAGCTGTTAGAGCATGGATTAATAAACAAGAACAAGCTGGTCAGAAGATGCAGCCAACAAAATTGCCTGCTATTCCTAGCAATTCCATCCTGCCCACAATTGCGAATGCTATTGAAGAAACATTGAACAATGAGCAATGGATGTTGAATCAATTATCAAAAAACATAGATATTCCCGTTAAGCGATTGAAGAAATTGTTATTGGGCGATCGCGCTACTGATGAAGAGATGAAAAAACTATCTGGTAATTTAGTCAAATTCAATGGGGATATTTTTGACGAAGAAGAGCTAGTTGATATGCGTTTAGCGGAAGATTTAAAACAGAGGCAGCAACGCCGCGAACTAGAGCGTCAAAAATTACAACAAAAAAATAAGAGGAAACTAAAATAATTAACTACTTGAAATAATAGGAAGATTAATAGCCTTTTTGCTTCTTAGCCATCGACTTAAACTTCATGCCACATTTCTGGCATTTGCCCTCTACCCATAAAGCAGGAATCGCAAAAGGCTCACTACAACTAGGACATCTGGAAAGTAATCTTAATTTATGGCGATCGCATCCCGCAGTAGACTGAAATTGCCATTCTAATCGATGATAGGGCTTTTCACGATAACAGGCAGCACATAAGCGAATCGGCTCTATTTTCATGCTCTGTCCTTTCTGCGGCAGCATTTTCAATAATTCTTCTGCTTCCATCTCCATTAGTTTACTAACAGCAGCCAATTCTTCTGCAGTCGGAAAATGATAAAAGCGAAACTTTTCCCACCGTGCTGTAACCGAGCCAATACCAGCCATTCTTCCCAATGCCCCAGGAGAAGAGACACTATTAATCTCTTCTCTTCTCCATCTTCCTAAATAATGGCTAATACTCTCGCCTTCATGGGGTTCGACGTAACCAGGACCAACCATAAATTTTTACTATTGGCAATCCTCTTTATAAAATCTTGCTTGTCTATACTGACCGATAACTCGATCAATATCAATACCTCCGTTTGGATTCTCAGAGAAGCTACTATTTAATTGAGCTATGGCAATCTTTCTCAAGCATCCGAACAAAGGTTGTATTAATCCACCAGTTGCCGAATAAAGTTTGTCTACAATTTCGCTATCCTCTGCAAGATTGAGTTTTGTATCCCAGTTACTCAAAACCTGTTCTTCCCAACTTTGAGTAACAGAAGTTATTTCCCTCTCAGATAAAGTTCTGAAATTATAACCTCCTAAAAAACTGTTGTTAATATGCCCATATCCCTGGCATTGGGTCAATTTTTGATCTAGTTCTTTAACTCCTGCCATCACCACAGGGATTCTTAGATCGTCAAAAATCTTGACTAATTCAGTCATCGCCTGACGCTTTAAAACATGAGCATCATCTACAAGCAGTAGTTTAACTTGGTAGTTTTTAAGCGTGCCTGTAACTCGCTTTCGCAAATCTCTCAGGGAACCTGAGTTCAAAGGGCGTTGTAAAGCATTAGAACTACTCCTAAATATCTAGCAGGTTGTCCATTTTCTTCCTTGGTATAGACCATTAATCTTAGAAGATTGTGGGGATCGTAACGTAATGTTACATATTCGCAATGACAATCTCGAAGACAATCGCCTTCGTAAGTATTCGTTTTAAATCTAACTGTGCCTTTTCCTTGTATTTTGCATTCATTGCTCTTAAACAAACAAATATCTAGTTCACGCTCATTTATATATTTTAAAGGAGCTAAAAGCATTGATTTCCATCGGCTCACGCGAGTTTGGTTCTTAGCACGCGGATAAGGGTTTTGATTATAATTATCTACAACATATCTAACTAATAATTGCTCTAATTCTTCCAAAGTAAAACAGGCTTCTTTTTCCGCATTTTTAGGTCTTCTTTCGATATTAGAACCAGTATAACCGGGCATAGATTCTAAAAATTCGGTGTTAATAGTGCCAAATGGTCGCTCGACTAATCCACCCTGCTGTGGATAAGCGCGTAAACGTAGCTCAATGCCCAGTTGTGCTGCAATTTGCTTTAAGTGTGCTGACTTAAATTCTTTTGCTCTATCGGTGACGAAATATTGAGGAATTCCCGATACTTCCCATTCTTTTTGTAGCTTAAATTTTTTGCTGTAATCCTCTTTAGGTTTTGGTAAAAAAGCATGACGAAAAGCCAAAGCAACTTCATGAGAGCCTGGCTTTTTTAAGCTTATGTGATAGCCAACAATACATCCTGAATAGCTATCAATTATGGTAGTAAAATAAGGACGGCCAATTTCATTTCCCTCTGTATCTACCAAAAGAATATCCGAATCCGTATGATCGCATTGAAATATTTGATTGCTGTGGGTTATTTCTAGTGGTCCATCTGTAGTTTGGATAGATTGTTTTTCTCCTTGCCCTGGATGGCGAAGCTTGCTTTTATTAATAAGAGGTTCGAGAACTTTGTAGACTGTTACGTGGGAGGGGAATTCTCCTTCTTTTAAGCCTATTAGTCGGGCTTCCGCCTCAATCAACTTCCATATTTGATGGCGGTTGACTTCAATCTTTTGATTGCCATTTTTGTTGTTCTTTTTAAGCAGTCGTTTTTTCTGATTGTAGAGTTTAATAATTTTGTCTTGCCATTCAAGACTCGTCCGAAGTTGACCTTTATCCGATCGAACTGTCTCAGCTAGTGCCGCCAATCCTTCCTGTTCAACCTTGGTTACCATTCGGCGGATCGTTCTGGTACTTTTATCAAGTTTTTTCGCTGCTTCTTCTATTTTCTCTTTTCGAGTTTGGCGATCGCATGCATGTCGAATTGCCTCAATCAAATCTATCTTCAGCTTGGCTTCTTCAGATAGCTCGGTCAAAATTTTATATTCTTTAGCTTCTGGTTCTTCAAGAATGCCTGGCATGAAGTCTGGTGACAAAGAATCTTTTTGTGTTTCCATAAGGGAATTAGTCCTAGTCGCGATCACAGTTACACATTCTGCTACGAATCAACTATTTTCATATAGTAGCGTTATTAGCGATAATGCCAAAATTAATTTTTGTATCATTGACTTCAAATTTGACAAACTTATTAATATAAGCTTATTGTTACTATAAGCGACCGCCATAATTAAGTCAATTCTTTTTAGTCATAAAACGCGAGTATTTTAATTTTCTTAACAATCAGGTTATGAGACTATTTTTTTGATTTGATTTAACTGATCTGCCAAACTAAGAGTACGAAGGACATGATCGGGATGTTTTTCAAATTGCTTTCCCCAGTTACCAATAGTTCTCGGACTCAAACCAGTAGCCTCTGCCAAAACATCAACACAAGCTTTTCTGAATCCTCTTTGATTGGGAGATAATTCTACCCATTTTTGACAATATTCCCAAGGGGTCAAAGTATTCAATTGAGCGCATCAATTTTATCTTCGTT
>JASJDR010000057.1 GCA_030065615.1 Xenococcus sp. MO_188.B8
TTAGAGCTAAGTTAAGTTGCTTTTCTAATTGTATAAAATCAGAAATTTTTCCCAGATGATATCTAATATTATTTCCTGAAGTTGCTTTATTTAGTTCTTTACAAGTATTTTCTATTGTATCTTGCTTACTTGCTGCTCTTACCAAAACTTGGAATAAACTTTCAGGGTTTCCTGCTCCAGTCGAATTTATAGAGATATTTTTTGAGAGACAATTTACTACTTCTGTTAAAGTTTCTTCTTGAGTTAAAGCAAGTTTTTTAAGTTGATTATCCAAAATTTAAAGATATATTTAAATAAAATATAAGCTTTAATTATATTACATGCTCTTGCAGTCTTGATTTTAGCTATTTGTGGGCTTGTATAAAATATTTTTTTATGTTCTTTTCTCGGTTTTGCGATCTACTGACTATCTGATGTCAATTTTGAAGTAAAACACGAATGCGAGAGAATAAAAAAAAGTATCGATTATAGTCAAGCAATAGTTAAACGTATACTTGCTTTTCTTAATATGAACACGTTTAACTTAGAATTAGTAGATATTACCAAAATACTAGATGAAGTTAAGTATACTCTAGAATCCCGACTACCTGATTTTATTAGTTTAGAATTTCAAACCAATCCTAATGTTCAAGATTGTCAGGTCAATACTGATCTAGAACAAATTAAAATGATTATTCTGGAACTTGTCGAGAATTCAAAAAAAAGCTTTCATGGTATGAGTAGTGGAAAGATTATAGTTGAAGCTCTTAAAAAAGAAGATAATTTTTTAGTCTTTGTTAAAGATAATGGATCAGGAATTTCTGATGAAATTAAACAAAAGTTATTTGTAGAAAAAATAGCTAGTAATAATGGCACTGGATTGGGTTTATTTTTATGCAATAAAATCCTTCAAGAATTAAATGGAGAATTAACTTTTGTAGATGTTGATACTCCAGGTTCAGAGTTTATGATTTCTTTACCTTTAATTAATAAATAGTAAATTTTATGGCTACTAAAATCCTTATAGTTGATGACAATCAAGAAATTATTAATGTTTACGTTAAAACTCTCAATCGCAAACTTAATATTCAGCAAAACAAAATTTTAGTTGAAATTGATTCAGTAGATACTATTGATTCAGCAATTGAAAAATTAAACCAACAATACTTTGACATTTTAATTGTTGACTTAAAAATTCCAGGTTTATCAGGAGAAGAATGGGGAGGATTAGACATTATCAATGTATCTCTTGATACTAATCCTTTGAGTATTATCATTGCTGTTACCGGATATGCAAATATTGATTTAGCAAGAAAAACTTTCTCTAAAGGTGTATTTAGATTTATAGAAAAGTCCAATACTGCCAAATCAGAACTTACTGAAGCTGTCAAAGAAGCAATAGAAAATCGCATGACAGATATAGTACGGGCAGGTAATCCATTCACCCCAATGAGCTCACAAGAACCAACAGTATTTGGTGGTAGAACTGAAGAACTAAGATTTATTGAAGATAAAATATTTAAAGCAATAGAAAGAAATTATTGTGAACATTTTTTAATATTAGGTAAATGGGGAATTGGTAAATCAACTTTGTTGAAAGAATACAAAAAGCTTTGTCAAAGTCGAGGTCATATTGCAACTATAGTTAACCTCGAACCATTTCTGTCTGGAACTAAATTAATTGATGCTGCACGTTCTCTAGTAGAAGGAGTACTCCGTTCTCTTCCCTTTGACCCTTATCAATTCCGTAAAATGATTGGGTTTTAAAAAGTGTTAATATTACTCTTATTGGCGGCGTTAGATTGACTTTTAATACAAATGAATCAAAAGAACAACTTAGTTCACAGTCATTTTTACACGACTTTTTTGTTAACTTATATCAAGATCTGAAAAAACATCAATCAGGTTTTGAAGTTTTGGTTATTTTGATTGATGATATTGAAAACTGTTTAGCAATTCCAGAAATTTTAGTACTATTGAAATCAACATTTTCAATGGAATCAGTTAAGAAATGTAAAATTATTTTGGGCTTGGCATCTCCTACACTAGATTGGCTTGAATTAACTTCAGTTCGAGATAGACCTCAAAAGCACCACCCTCTCACACGTTTCTTTTTTTCTCAAATAAAGCTACACGAACTTTCACAAGAAGAAGTATCAACTATAGCTAAAAACTCATTACGTGGTACTGGTGTATCTTTTAGCTCCGAGATAATTAAATTAATTTTTGATTATACAAACGGTCATCCTTTTGAGATGCAATCTCTATGTAGTCATCTTTTTAATAATCAGCTATCCGGAAGAGTTGATATTGATATTTGGGATAAAGCATTACAAGATACCTTAAATGATATGGGTAGTTAAATTTTTGAATACTGGATTCATCAAATTAGCTATGAAGAAACTCAAATTATTTGTGTCATTGCTCTTTCTAAAACTGATTTATCAATTGAGGAAATTAAGAAAAAATTGGAGAATAAAGGTACTGAAATTTTATGTGATGATATTCAAAAGTATTTAGCAAATATGTTGAGCATGAATTTTCTTATTCGTAGGTCTGGTAACTTATATTCTATTTCAGACCCTATGTTTCGTGCTTATATTTGTATATACCTATAAATTTTGTGGGGTTGATTGATCTTCTGTGGGATTTCCAAGAAATTAATGCTTTTAGAGTACATTGAAAATCCTAAATGAGAGATGGCAATGATTAGGGAAATAAAGTGTTATATCTCAGTCAAATCCTGTCTTTTAAAGTAAGTCTGAAAAAAATAATTATTTTTTTCTTCATGGACATGTCTACAAAGTAGAAATTTTGATCTGTTTACGTTGTAGACTATTTGCTGTAGATAAGTAATATAGAGCAGGTAATTGTCGAATATCCTCAAAGCTCGATTGCATTAAGTATTCTCCACAGTTTAGATCGCCTATCTTGGCAAGATCCTTTTCACTATAAAAAGAAATCTACTGCTACTTCTTTCGGTAACTGGCAAGCTAAACAAAAACATTGGCAAAAACAGATGCAACAATTTTTGCATGCTAAACAATGTCGTTGGCAATTTCTGCTCACTGCATTTGGTTTGAGTGAAGAATCTTTAGGATTTCAATGTGGAAAATGCGATCAGTGTCGAAAAATTGATAGAGGACAACCAACTATCAGCTAGCAAATACTTATATTTGAGCTGATTCTGTTGGCAAATTTTTAATTGATTTCTGGTTAATCCATTTTTTGTGACTGTTGCTTTTCGTTTTTCCTTCTTCGTTTTCAACTCACAGAATTTTATAAGCATGCTAAATCCTTACCAGAAGAAAAGAAAGACCCAAAGTGTAAGAAAAATCTTAGATATCTCCGATATTTATAGGTCAAATTTCTAGTTAATATACCCATATAAGGGAATTAAACGGAAAGTACTGTGTAATCTTCAGATTGGGGTATTATATGGAAGTATTCTATTTAATTACCTCATATAGACTAGCCATGTGAGTACACAGTGAAAAAATTTATTACGCTCCCCGTTATTACCGCCATTGCTCTTTTCAGCACAGAGACTGTATTTGCTGAGTGTCCGACTGCAACAGAGGCTGCCCATCTTGCCGCGCTGTACATGAATAAGCAGCTCTTCAGCAATCCTGCAGATTTATCAATCGCTGACGCTCAGTGCGGTCGTGATAAATTTGTCGGATTTTTAAGCCAACAACTAACTAAGATTGTGGGCTATAAAGCTGGTCTGACAAACCCCGCTGTACAAAAAAAATTCAATCATGATCAGCCGGTTCTCGGCGTTATTTTTCAAGAAATGCTGCTACCGGATGGGTCAGAAGTTCCCGTAAACTTCGGTGCTCGCCCATTGTTTGAAGCGGATCTTCTAGTTCGCGTCAAAGACGTTGGCATTAATCAAGCAAAAACTCCAGAACAAGTGATGGAGCACATTGATGCTATCATTCCGTTCATTGAATTGCCTGATTTGCTGGTTCAAGAACCGACAAAGCTTAATGGAGCCACGCTTACCTACATTAACGTCGGTGCTAGGCTTGGCATTACCGGGAAGCCAGTTTCAATCAAAGAAATTACCGTTTCTCAACTCGCTGACATGTCAATTCGAATTGTAGACGGTGACCATAATGAAATTGATCGCGGTTCGGGTAGCGACATAATGGGGCATCCGCTCAATGCTGTTGTTTGGATTGCACAAGATCTAGCACGCTCAGGACATCAACTGAAAGCTGGAGACTTGCTGAGTCTTGGCTCCTTTTCCAAACTGCGTCCCCCCAAGGCTGGGCAAACCATTCGTGTCGTCTACGAAGGAATCAAGGACACGCCGTCTGTTAGCGTTAAATTTCGATAAAACTTAAAAAGCATAATATCATTTCAGTTTTTAAGTAAGACGGATTTTGTGTAGGGGCGAACAGCCCTTCGGGTTCTACTTTAAAATTAGATGCCAAAATCAGATAATAATCATTAAATTTTCTCCCTTGTCTCCCCTATCTCCCTGTGCTCTACCTGTTGATCTTAATTTTTTTAACTAAAGAACCTCCATTATCCTCATGAGGAGAAAAGAATTGATTTTGAGAAAAGTGACCAGTTTGTAACCATTTATCCATATCTTCTGTTTTTCTCGCATAGCCTAGTTGCGATCGCAGTTCGTTTCTTTCGAGAATTTCTTGTTCTAATAGGATATGAGCAATTTTTTCTAAGAGGTCTTGATTTTCTCGGAGAATTCTTAGGGCGATATAATGAGCGCCATCAATTACTGACTTCACTTCGCGATCGATTTCCTCGGCAATTTGGGGACTAACTTGACGGCGCGGATTAATAGTCCCTTCGAGAAACTGTTGCTGCGCTTTTTCAAAGGCGATCGGTCCTAAGCGATCGCTCATACCGTAGAGAGTGACAAAGCGTTCTGCTAAATCAGTTGCTTTTTGGATATCATCGCTAGCGCCAGTAGATACTTTGCCAAAGATTAATTCTTCTGCCGCCCTTCCTCCTAATAAGGTGGCGATTCGACCGCGAATTTCGTCTTCGATCATTAAAAAACGATCTTCTTCGGGTAATTGCAGGGTGTAACCCAAGGCACCAACACCCCGAGGAACGATGGAAATTTTTTCTACAGTATCTGTGCCTGGCATTAAACTACCGATAATGGCATGACCGACTTCGTGATAGGCGACGGTTTTCTTCTCGGTTTCGTTAAGTACTCGGGATTTTTTTTCTAATCCAGTTAAAATTCTTTCGATCGCCTCATTAAAATCTGCCATTGTCACAGCAGGAAGATTTTGACGGGCAGCCAATAAAGCAGCTTCATTAATCAGATTCGCCAAATCTGCACCAGCAAAACCTGGGGTACGGGCAGCTAATTTTGGCAAATCCACATCCTGAGCTAGTTTCACATTTCTGGCATGAACTTCGAGAATTGCCAATCTACCTAATTTATCAGGACGATCTACCACAATGCGGCGATCAAAACGACCAGGACGTAATAAAGCAGGATCGAGAACTTCAGGACGGTTAGTAGCAGCTAGTAGAATCACCCCCGCATTGGCTTCAAATCCATCCATTTCTGCCAGCAATTGATTAAGAGTCTGTTCCCGTTCATCATTACTGCCCATAAAAGAACCAGCAGAAGCACGAGATTTGCCCAGGGCATCTAGTTCATCAATAAACACAATACAGGGCGCTTCTTTTTTGGCTTGATTAAACAAATCTCTAACCCGTGAGGCACCGACCCCGACAAACATTTCGATAAACTCTGAACCCGAAATACTGAAAAAAGGCACTCCTGCTTCCCCAGCAATAGCTTTAGCCAGTAAAGTCTTACCTGTACCTGGAGGCCCTACTAAGAGAACGCCCTTGGGAATTTTTGCCCCTAGAACAATATATTTTTGGGCATTTTGGAGAAAATCGACAATTTCTTGTAGTTCAACTTTTGCTTCATCCACTCCCGCTACATCATCGAAAGTAATTCCAGTGGTTCCTTCAGCATAAATCCGAGCTTTACTTTTACTCAGACTAAAAGGAGAAATGCCTCCTGATTGCTCACCACGACTCAAGAGCAAACCAGCAATATTGATGAAAATAAACAAGAAAAATAGTAGTTTAAGGAAACCCCAAAAACCATCACCGTTAGCATCTGGAATAGCCGAAAATTCTACTTCATGTTGACGAAGTAGTTGCGTTAATTCTGTATCTTGGGGAACTGGCGTAGTTGTATAAACTTGTTCTGCATTATCTCCCACTTCTGGTGACTTTAACTCATATTGAATTTGATCGGCACCGATCACCACCCGCTCGACGCGATCAGTTTCTACTAATTCAATAAATTTACTGTAGGGTTGAGGCTTCTGAGGTACAGCCTGAAATAGAAATATATTGAGTAAGATCAAGAAGGTGGAGGTAAAAATTATCGTCCAACCAAGTTGACCATATTGATTGTTGCGGGTTTGATTTTGACGATTTGGCATAACAGGTAACCAAGTAATAAGTAATGAGTAATAAGTAATGAGTAATGAGTAATGAGTAATGAGTAATGAGTAATGAGTAATGAGTAGGGATTAGGTGTTAGGTTTTAGGGACTTAGATGTTATCTCACTCTGCTCCCTCATCTTTTCCATCTCCCCATCTCCCCCATCTCCCCCATCTTCCCTATCTCCTTCTTCTCTCTCAATAGGAGCTGACAACTGGTTTTTGGGTCAATTCGGAGAGTAGTTCGCAGACTTCTCGATCTGTGGTTTCAGTAAAATTTTCGTACCAAAAACTAACGGCGGAAAGATATTTTGGTGAGCTGACACAGACAATTTCAATATTATTGAATTGAGCTTTAAACTGGTTGATAATCTGTAAGGAGATAACTGGTACTGCAATAATAATTTTTGCTGGTTCATGTTGCTTTAACGCTGTAACCGCAGCATGAACAGTCAAACCTGTCGCAACTCCATCATCAACTAAAATCACAATCCGCCCTTCAATTTCCATTGGACAACGAAAATGCCGATAGCAGCGATCGCGCCATTTTAATTCGGCTTTTTCCCTAGCTGCGATCGCCTTGATTTCTTCTTTATCTAAACCCTTGGTTTGGGTTGTATTTTCATCAATAATTACTACTTCGCCGCTGTAATTGGTAATCAGGGAATCTTCTGCGATCGCTCCAATCGCAAATTCTGGGTTTTCAGGAGCTGCTAATTTTCTTACCAGACAAACATCTAACGGAAGATTCAAAGCCTTGGCAATTTGATAGGCTACTGGTACGCCACCACGAGGTAATCCCAACACTAGGGCTTGGGGATGGTTAGCATAAGCAGTGAGTTTTTTCGCTAATCTTCGACCGGCTTCTCTCCGATTGGTCAAGATGATACTCATATTGCTTACCTCCAGACTACTGCTAAAAGATAAAGCAGTCGCCACTACTATTTTAATTCTAAGATAATCAATAAGTCTGAGGAACTTGTGAGGAAATGTGGGGGATCGGGGATTGGGTACTGATGATTAAATTTATCGATTGGCATACCTAAAGTCTAAAACCGAATTCCATAGCAGAACGATGCCGTTCAAGTTCAAAGAATATTCCATCCCAAAGTGTAAAGAACGTATCTTGGTTTTTCTCGATTAAAATATTCCCAGGTACTAACCAATCTTCACCCTGGCAGAGAACGTTTACGATACCGATGCTCGTCGCCTTGATACCGAGTGCCTCTGGACTTACTCTGAAGCTGCGAAAGAATTGCTCCGTTGTTAACGACGACCAATGGTAAGAAGGAGAATCGCAGCTTTCGTCGGTGAATGTAGCCATCGAATCTGAGTAACTTGCCTTGCCCCCAACCCACTGCTGAGCCTCTTCAGATGACATTGCCGAAATTCCGAGTGCACGATATCCAACGATTTCCCAATCGCCATAAACGTCCACAGCTGACGATGAGATTTCCTGACTTGGCTCAGAAGCCATGACGACAAGTGACAATAGCGAGCCCAGCATTAATTACTATGTTTATACATATTTTGGTATCACTAGATATTATACGAAAACTTTCAGCTTGCACCGAAAAAGTGTCTTGCAGAATCAGATTTAGCACGATGAAATATCAATAACGAAGCCATTTGGATCGCTTACGAGCATCCTATTTTGACCATAAAACATAGGTGTGGGCGGTTCAATTATTCTGACACCCATGTTTTTCGCTTTTTCAAAGATGACATCTACATCATCGACTACAACGGTGAGATATGTACCAGAATGTTGTTTTCCAACTTCTGCAGGTAATGCTTCATGATCGCTTTTGATGAGTCCCAGCTCCAAAGCCTTGTTTTCGACGCTAACCAAATGTACAAACCAATCACTGTCGTAATTTACTTTGAAAGATAAGAGTTCAACATAGAACTTCTTTGACGCTTCAAGGTTATTTGCACAGATATTTGTGAATATTCTTTTCATGCTACCTTTTTAATGCATAACTATATATCATAGAGAAAATTTCTAAATATCCGCGCTGTATAGAACAAATTACAAAATTTTGCCCTAATATTTAAACCATTATGTTCTAAATAGTCCCTCTTCGAAGTAGAATTTAGCGATCGCAATTTTTGATAGTTGCTTTCTGAGGAAGATGTCTATGCCTTTGGCAACCAGTCTAAAAAAGGTTTCCGCTGCATCTTGACACAATCTTGTAAATAAAGATTAATCAAGCTTTGATAAGGGATGCCAGTCTCTTCAGCTAATTTCTTAAAGTAACTTATCACTTCATCTTCCAGTCTAATTGTGACTTGCTTCTTAATTTTTTTGACATAAGGATTTTTGATTGACTGAGAAAAATCATATTCTTCTTTCATAAGAAAAATTCACGGTACTGTTGCCGCTCTCGCTTGGTTGCCTTACGAGCAGAAATAATGCGGATCAGCTCAATATCTTCTTGATAAAGATGGCACACAACTAGTAAACGTAGTGAACTACTCATCCCTAAGAGGATATAGCGTTCCTCATCTATAGAGTGTTCTGAATCATGGCGGAGACGGGCATTCTCATCATAGAAGACAGTTTGCGCTTCATCAAATGATACACCGTGCTTCTGTCTATTGCTTTCAGCCTTAAACCTATCCCACTCAAATCGCAGCTCGTTCATACATACATTGTAGTTACATGCTAGCAGTTGAACAAACCTAGATCGTCTCTATTTGAAATGGAAAAATGCGATCGCATTCTCAACTTATCTTGGTTCAGCTCCGATGATTCATACCAAATTACGCTAAAAACTTTAGGAGACATAATTTCTAGGTTGCCTTGAAAGTAGGTGAGGCGTACTCGCCGCTGTTCGCCAAGTTCGGTAAGAATGGTTTCAAAGTCTTGCCACGTAAGGTTTTTGATTGTAACGCTACTACCAGGAGTAAGTTGAATAGATTTTAGTGGTATCGCAACGGTCATAATTTTTCTTAAAATCGCTTCGCGATTGATTAGCTAAAAGCTTTTAGCTGATAGCTAGTTTAACTGTATCTGCTTAATTGAATAATTAATCTATTAATAAGTAGTTAATCTTTTTCAGAAATAAAAAAATTCTAATTTCTTTACACTTCTTAACATTGTCGAATATAATACGACTATCGAATCAATAAGTATGATTACTCACTAACTATGATGGCGGATCAATTTCCCTGGCTTACCGCGATCGTCCTACTCCCCTTAATTGCCTCCTTGGTTATTCCCTTTATCCCCGATAAGGAAGGCAAGCTTATCAGAGCTTACGCATTGGGTGTTGGCATCGCAGACTTTGTATTAATGTGCTTTGCCTTTTGGCAACAATATAATCTTCATGATGCTCAATTTCAGCTTGCAGAAAAATATCCTTGGATACCTCAATTAGGTTTGAGTTGGACGGTTTCAGTAGATGGGTTATCTGCGCCTCTAGTTTTATTAGCAGGTTTTGTCACTACCCTTTCGATGTTGGCAGCATGGAAAGTAGATCGCAAACCAAAGCTTTTTTATATGCTGATACTTTTACTCTATTCGGCACAGATTGGAGTATTTGTAGCCCAGGATATGCTGCTATTTTTCATCATGTGGGAACTAGAACTAGTTCCTGTTTATTTACTAGTTTCTATTTGGGGCGGAGAAAAACGCCGTTACGCAGCCACTAAATTCTTACTCTATACTGCAGCAGCTTCTATCTTCATCTTGGTAGCAGGGTTAGCAATGGCTCTTTATGGAGACAATTTCACCTTTGATTTAGCTGCCCTAAATTTAAAGGATTTTCCTCTGGCTTTAGAAATCCCTCTATATGCAGGATTATTAATTGCTTTTGGGGTTAAGTTAGCCATTTTCCCCTTACATACTTGGCTTCCTGATGCTCACGGAGAAGCTTCTGCTCCTATATCAATGATTTTGGCTGGTGTATTACTAAAAATGGGTGCATATGGTCTAATACGCTTTAACTTAGAACTATTACCCGATGCCCATGTTTACTTTGCACCTCTGCTGATTACCTTAGGTGTCATTAATATTATTTACGGGGCATTTAGCTCTTTTGGGCAATACAACATGAAGCGCCGCTTAGCATATTCTTCAGTTTCCCATATGGGATTTGTTTTATTGGGGATCGCTTCCTTTACCGATATCGGTATTAGTGGCGCTATGTTGCAGATGCTTTCCCACGGTTTAATTGCCGCTGCCCTCTTCTTCCTCACTGGGGTAACCTACGATCGCACCCACACTTTATTTATGGATCGAATGGACGGTATTGGTCAATTAATGCCCAAGACATTTGCTCTCTTTACTGCTGGAGCCATGGCTTCTCTGGCATTGCCTGGCATGAGTGGCTTTGCTAGTGAACTAGCAGTATTTATGGGCGTAACCACCAGTAACATTTATACTCCTGGCTTCCGTCTGGTAATTTTAATCCTCACAGCTGTGGGACTCATTATGACTCCGATATATCTATTGTCGATGATCAGGCTAGTATTTTTTAATTCCAACGAAGCACTAGCTTGCGACATTGAAGAACTTAAAACCCAAAGTACTAATAATGATAGAGCAGTTTGCTTTGGAAATAGCTGTCTGTTACCAGAAGAAGCTAGTGTCAACGATGCTAACCCGAGAGAAATCTTTATTGCTGCTTGTTTTCTCGCGATGATTGTAGCGATTGGAGTTTATCCTAAGCTAACAACTCAGTTCTACGATGTGAAAACAGTTGCTGTGAATACAGAAATTCTCCAATCTCAAAACAAAATTGCTCAGTCCAATTCTGCTGGAATCCATGCTCAGACTTTCGCAATTCCTGAGGTCAGCATTATTGAACCTGAATTAGCAACTTTAGCTAAATAATTCTGTAATTCTAAATCTGTAGTTGCAGTTCAATAACTTAATATAGCGATCGCCCTGTTTGTGCGATCGCTTCTTAATGCAGCGCGGTCATAGGGGAGACCTCCATGACCGCGCTGCATCGCTTTTTTTATGAGTTAAAATCTCGTTATTCTAGATATAGATTGTTATCATGACCTGAATTTTCGCTATTTCAGGTTTTTATCCTTAATCATTCAAAGTTTGTTATTTTTCTCATCCTTGATAATTTATAATTAATCGTTCAGAAAGTATGTTTAAACATTGGAAATTAAGACAAAAATTCACTGCTATTCTCCTAAGTATTTTAATTTTAGGATTAAGCGTCATCGCGATCGCGATGGGATTTATTTTAAAAGCAGATACTGAAAATCAAATAACCTCTCAAGCTTTGATTTTAATGGAGACGATGAACTCGGTCCGAGAATATACCAGTTCTCAAGTCAAGCCAGAGCTAATAGAGCGTAGTAACATAGAATTTTTACCTGAAATCATACCTGCTTATTCTGCCAGAGAAGTTTTTGAAACTCTTAGAAAGAATAATCCTGAATATCGGGACTTTTTCTATAAAGAAGCCACCCTCAATCCTTCAAACTTACGTGATCGTGCTAACCAGTTTGAAAAAGTTATTATTGAGAAATTTATTCAGAACCCCGACTTAACACAAATTACCGACTTTCGTTCTGGTGCTGGGGGTCAATTATTTTTCATTGCTCGTCCTATTCAAATCACCAAAGAAAGCTGCTTACAATGTCATAGTACCCCAGAAAAGGCTCCTCCTAGCGTTGTTGAGCGTTATGGAACTAAAAATGGTTTTGGTTGGCAACTCGGTGAAATTGTGGGTGCTCAAATCATTTCTGTTCCTGCACAAAAAGTGATGTCTCAAGCTCGTCAATCTTTGGTTGTAATTATGGCAATTATTGCTATGGTATTCATCTCAGTCATTTTGTTAGTTAATTATTTGCTCAACCACAATGTTGTCAGGCCGTTAAAACAAATTGTTAAGGTAGCAGAGGAGGTAAGTATCGGGAATCTAGATGCTGATTTTGAACAATTGAATGAAGACGAAATTGGTAGTTTAGCAGAAGCCTTTAGAAGAATGAAGGTAAGTTTAGCAATGGCCATGAACCGATTGAGTAGAATTAATCGACCTGAGCGCTAAAGTTTAAGACTATCTAGTATCACAAGGAGAATGTTCGCCCTGAGGGAATGGGATTTAATGAATCGATTAATTGAAGCTAAAAGACTTGAAAAATAAAGGGAATCTAGTCTAGTAAAGACCAAATTCCCTAATTTTTTTACTGAATTAATCTAATATGACAATTGAGTCTACAAGTAGACTTTGCCGCCGCCCCAACTTTCGCCGCGAAGTTCAGGTTGAATTAAGATATATCCTGCAACAGCTTCGAGCTGTTCCTCTGTTAAATTCCGCATCTGAGGAAAGATATCAGAACGAGTCGTATTGGGATGTAACTGATAAATTGGTACTTCGCCATCATAGGTTACAGGATTTTTTAGATATTCGGCAATTCCCTCGATATTATCTTTGGCAGGAAGTGCATTTGCTAAGGCTTCTAGTCCTAAATTGACGTTAGGATTAGTTTTCGTCAAACCGCTTTTATGACAGTAAGTACATTTATCAACAAATACTTTCTCTCCTACTTTGACTTGTTCTAGAGAAAGAACAATTTCATCTCCTTGTTGATTTAACCTAACAGTACGAGTGCTTTCATTGAGTTCTAAAGCCTTAGCGGTGCTAACGTTAAATTGAAAAACAAACAATAACAAGGCTACAACAGTTAATAATAATCGCTTCAACATTGTTCTCCCCAAAAATTTTTAATTACGAAAAGAGCTAACACAATATATTAAGCATTAAACTTAATCTTCATTCCCTTAGCCCTAAACGCTACTATTGAATGAAGTAAGATTAATTTCCTTAAGTGGTCATAAAATATCATGCCATCCCATAGCCCAAATTTTGCGAAATGGACAGATATTGATGACGATTTTCTCTCAATTGCTTATTGGTAAAGGAATTGGGCAGCCTAAATGTAAAGAATTGTGAAGATTGACTACTTTGCCGATAATCGCGATCGCGGGAGCAGCAAAATTAGTTTGAGCCATAGTTTCCACAATATTGCCTAAAGTTGCGATCAATTCTGACTGATCTGTCCTGGTTCCCCAACGAATTAAGGCGATGGGGGTATCTGCTGCTAAACCGGCGGCTAAAAGTTGAGGAATAATTTGGGGTAGATTAGCAACTCCCATATAAATTACGATAGTTTCCGAGCCTTGAGCGATCGCTTGCCAATTAACTTGAGGGCGATATTTACCAACAGTTTCATGTCCGGTGACGAAAGTAACCGAAGAACTGTAGCTACGGTGAGTCACAGGAATTCCCGCATAAGCAGGGGCAGCAATGCCAGAAGTAATGCCAGGAACTACTTCCACCGCAACTCCGGCGGCGATTAAATCCTCCATTTCCTCCCCTCCTCGACCAAAAACAAAGGGATCTCCTCCTTTTAGTCTCACTACGATCGCATTATCCTGGGCCTTAGTGATCAATAATTGAGTGGTTTCTGCCTGTAATTTGGAATGACGACCTTTTCGTTTACCCGCATTAATTTTTTCGGCTCGGGGATTAATACTATGCAAAATTTCTGGACTAACTAGGGCATCATAAATAACCACATCTGCATGTTCTAACAAAGTTTTACCCTTAACGGTCATTAATCCAGGATCTCCAGGACCTGCGCCGACTAAATATACTTTGCCTAATGGTTTGTCCATAAATTGAGTAATGAGTAAGAATTAATAGGTAAAGAGCAAGGAGTAAAAACTGCTTACTGCTAACTAACAAATGTTAAATTTTTAATGTTAGATGTTTAAATGTTCAATGATAATATCGGCTAATTCGGGAATGGCTGCTAGAGGTTGAGTAAGAATCAAATCTGTTTGGGGGAATTCTGCTTGAAGTTGTGTTACTTGATCTGCGATCGCTTGTGTAATTTTACCTGGGAATAGGAAGTAGAGAATAATTGAAATAGTATCAGTATTTTGACTGACTAGATATCTTACCACTTTGGTTAGATCAGGAGCTACAGACCAATAGGCATTAACGGCGTCTAATTTATCAGCAAGCTCTTCATAAGGTCGATTGCCTCCGGTTAAACGACTACCATGAGCCAGTAAAATTCTTTTCGCTGTTGGCGAGCTAATCTGAGCAGATTGTTGAGCTAGTAAAGCAGCCATTGCGGGATAACTCCCCAAATAAGTCGTTAGTCTAAGGTTGATGCTGGTTCCCAATTGTTGTTGAGCTTGAGCAAGTTCTGCTGGGATATCCTTTCTTACATGAACTCCCTGGGATAAAAACAAGGGCACAATCTGAATTGTTTGGTAGCCTTCAGCGATCGCAACTTGAGCGAAATTCACGATATTTTGATGTAAAGGCAAAGCTGCTAATTCCAAAGCGGCAGTATTTACCAAAGGATTGGGTAATTTGGCTCTTAACATCTGGGCAAGATGGGACGCAGCGATCGCAGAAACTGCATAACGACTGCCATGAAAAACTAATAAATAAGCAGTAGACCAATTCAAGAGAACTATCAAAGATACTATATACTACATGGGAAATATTAAAAGACCCCAAAATGTTCTATTTCAATAGTAGTATGATCTAGATTTTGATTTCTGTAGCAAATTAAACCACATTTATGATGAAATGATCATGATCTTAAATACTTGTCTGATGCCTGAGTACTTATCTTTATTTCAAGTTCACATAACCATGGTCTCATTCTAAAGATTAAAGTAATTTTCATGGCTTGGCTTTGATAGAATTAGCAAATTATCTATGATAGTTAGTAGATATACGGAAAACAATATTTAAACTTTTTATTATGAATAGTCACCTAAATCATTGCCCTAACTATGTTTAAAATTCCCCGCAATAATTCTCAATTCTCTCCCCAACCAGAGTCAGAAACAGATTCTTTAGTGAATTCCCGAGCTACGTTAGACTTTGATTTGGAGGCTTATTTTCTTAAATTAAAAAGACGCTGGAAACCAGTATTTGCAATCTTTTTTCTAACTGTAGGTGCTGCTGGGTTGCTCAGCACAAAATTATCGACCAAATATGAAGCAGAAGGAAAATTACTTTTTAGGTCTAGTCCCTTGGCAGCGTTAACTGGGGTAGCCCAAGATTCTAGTAATTTAACTCACTTAAACCTAGATGTTTACAACCCTCTATATAACGAACGAGAAAAAATTATTACCTCTACAGTGTTGCAAAAAACTGTAGAAAAATTAGAACTCAGGAATGAAGAAGGAGAATTTATTAATGGGAATAGTTTGAAACCAAATTTGAAAGTAGATTTATTAGGCGGCACTGATGTAATCCAAGTTTTCTACAAAGACCCTAATCCTGAATTTGCGGCTGATGTGGTTAACACTATCATGAGAGTCTATGTTGAAGAACAAATTCGAGGAAATCAATCGGAACCAGAGATTGCTCGTAAATTTATTAATCAACAGATCCCCGATATCAAAGCCAGAGTTGATCGAGCAGAATCGGAATTAGCCAAATTTAGAGCAGAAAATAAAATCGTTGATTTACCAGAAGAAAAACAAACTATTGTTAAAGAAATTGGCAATCTTAACCGTCAGATAGCCTTAGTTAGTTCCAAATATCGCGGGCTCAAAGCTCAGACCACCACCTTACAAAATGAAATAGGATTGAGTTTAGAACAAGCGATCGCTGCTGATCAACTAGGGAATGAGCCTGTTGTTAACAGTATTATCGATAATATGACTGTCACCGAAAATCGATTAATTCGGGAAAGACGAAGATTTAAAGAGGGTCATCCTAATATTGTCAGTCTACAAGAGAAAAAAGCAAATCTCAATCGACAATTACAAAAATTGGTTAGTCAAACTATTGGTCAAGGAGTTCAAGTATCCCCAGGACTCATCAGAAATCATCAATATAAACCAAGTGATCTAGAAGAATTTATCAGACTCAAAATCCAAGAATTAAGTCTTAGAAGACAGAGTTTGGCATTAGCTCAAGCACAACAAATTGCGGTAAAAAGGGCGCGAGAAATTCCTCAATTAGATAATAAAGAACAAGAATTATTATTGGAATATAAGATTGCAGATAAAAACTATCAAAACCTCCTCGATAGTCTCCAAGAAGTCGAATTAGCAGCCAAACAAGACACTAGTAACGTGGAGATTGTAGAACCGGCGATTGTTCCCAGACAAGGAACTTCTAGCCGAATGAAACTATTAGCTTTGGGAGTTATGGGAGGATTATTTTTCTCTCATGTCGCGGCGTTTTTCCTCGAGTCCAGAGATCGCAGTCTGAAAACTATTAGTGAAATTAGGAAAAAACTACCCTACACCATCCTAGGGATCATCCCTCAGGATAAGGATGTTCAAGCCAAGCAAAAAGTTATAGTTGCTCAAGCCCCAGATTCCTATACTAGTGAAATCTATCGCCTGATTCAGACCAATCTGACCGCTAGGAATTCTCAGATTACGCCCAAGGTAATTTTAGTAACTAGTTCGATCCCAGGGGAAGGAAAATCTACTGTTACAGCTAATTTAGCTGCTGCAATGTGCCAACTAGGAAGTCGAGTATTACTGATTGATGGTGATTTACGCAAACCAACTCAACATCTTTTATGGCATCGTGAAGACTGCCAGGGAATCAGGGAAGTTATTCACGGGGAAACTGAGCTTGCTGATGCAGTCACCCAACCAATACAGAATCTAGATCTCTTAGCGTCTGGGGAAGTTGTATCTAATCCTCTAGCGATTCTAGATTCTCATGAAATCGAGCAGTTAATCACCACAAGCAGAAGAAAATATGATTTGGTGTTAATCGATGCACCTCCTCTTCCTGTGACAGCGGATATTCTGACTCTGAATAAACTGGTAGATGGTATTCTTTTTGTTAGTCGATCAGGAGTTGTAGAAAATGAAAGTGCGGACTTAGCTCAAGAAATTTTGATCACAATCCAAGATAAAATCTTGGGAATGGTGGTGAATGGGGTAGATGCTGAAGAATTTAACCGCTATGCTTATTCTGTAACCAAGACAAAACAGCATTCCCAGAAAAAATTTGCCCTTATTCAGTAAATATTGGAAATTGGCGAGTGCTCTCAGGGAGCTTCAATAAAAATAACAAATACTGTGAACTAGAGATCCTAATTAATAAAAATCTCCTTCTACCCTTGTGGTTAGACCTGGGGTCTTGATCCTGTATCCCATAAATAACTCTGTTTTTCGCAGGGGAGCAGAGATAATACTGATTTAGAATGTTATTTTCATTTCATTAACTGCATGAATTTATTAATTATTATTTCTGTCATTGATTCAGCTCGCGACCACCGTGAAACCTCGACATGGGAACGTCCACCGCACAATACAGCCCCTTACCAAGAGAGGTAACGCACGAGTTGAACGTTTATTAATTATGAATCCCAAAATCTTCAACTTCGGACATAATAGGGGAATAAAATCTGTGATAGCATAAGCTATCCCGAAATGATAATGAACTCTCTGTCTGAAGATATTTTATCGCAACTAAAATCCCAAAAACTATTTATTGTTAATCCTCGTCGTAAAAATGGCTTAATTGTCTATAAAAAGTATCACGCAGAATTTATTGGTCCAGGGGCAATTGTTGGTGGGCAGTTTGATCTTAACGCTACTGATGTAATTTTTGTGGGTAATTTGTCCCTAATCGAGCCCCAAAATCCTGAAGAACGCCGCCGAGCCTATAAAATGCGTAGACAATGGGTAAAGTTGACGAAACAAATTACTGATAATCCCATTGCCAGAGAAAGAGCCCAAGTCATACTTAATCAGTTTGAAAATTGGTTTGATGTAGAAACTGTAGAAAATTTACCTGATGAAGCTTTTGCTCTCTTAGTAGGAGTCTTGCCACAAACCATTAGAAAAGTTAGAAATAGTGAATTACTATAACCAATTTTGGATCAGTTTATGTTCTATGGTTGACCCATAACTCCTGAAAGTCTTTTCTAGACTAGCTTACGGTCTCTGAAATTTGTGTTGATTTTTGCCATCAGGCAAAGCCTGGCACTGCGTGGTCTCGCAAAGCGAGGCGCTACGCGATCGCAATTCCCGCGTTCCCTTGTTTGATGAGCACCGGGAAAGGGGTTCGAAGTTTCTCTCGGTTCAAAGCCAAAAACTGAATTATTATTCCCCATCCTGGCACCACTAGGCGAGGAGACATCGCCTTCGACCTCTGATGGCGACGCGAGTTCCAGACCCTGCGGTTAGAGCTATGCAAGCGCAAACGCAAGCATCAATTAGTTCTTCAGAACTCCTATCTTGAGCTAAGTGTATTAATGAAGATGGATAAATTAACTCTAAATATAATCTTCCAAATCCTCGCAGACCAAAAATATTAAGACTTATGGGTTAAGCATAAAGTTTATGGTTATTGCCAATAAAATAGGTGTCTAGGGAAAATTGTTTACACATTTTTGTCCCTAATACTTATCAGCCATAGATAACGCGAGCATCTCTTGGTCAGCACTGGGAAGGGGGTTCGAAGTTTCTATTGGTTCAACGCCAGAAACTGAATTGTTATCTTCTATTCCTGCGCTCGTAAATTTATTTTGTAGCGCTACTTATTGATTGCCACAGTTTATTTCTTACGAAACTAAATGTTTGAACAAAGACAATTTTCTTTTTCTGCTCTACTGTTTAATACAGAATTCTTTTGGGTGCTTGCAATTTTATTATCATTAATTGCTCTATCTTTTGCGGCAATTTTGATTAAACTTAGCGCGACAGAAATTGGCTCTAATGCTATAGTTTTGCATCGTCTTTGGATGGCGACAATTGTGTTTTGGATTTGGGAAGGATTGACCACTCTCAAACAGCAAGAAAATTCTCCTCCAGCAATCTCTAAGTCACCTAATACTTATCAACAAAAGGGTTTATTGATTTTAGTTGCTGCAGCTTCTACAGCCTCTATTGTTTGTTGGGCTTGGTCTTTAAATCAAACTAGTGTGGCCAATTCTACAGTTTTGCGTAATTTAACTCCATTGTTTACTAGTATTTGTGGTTGGTTGCTATTGAATCATCGCTTTGATAGTAAATTTATCTTAGGGATGGTATTAGCTATTGTCGGAGCTTTAGTAATTGGTTGGGATGATTTTAATCTTGGTCAAAATCATTTAATGGGGGATGCGATCGCGTTATTTTCTGCTTTTTTATATGCAATTTATTTATTAGTTTTGGAGCGATTACGGAATAGTATTAATACTATCACAATTTTGTCATGGCGCTGTTCTTTGGGAGCTTTATTATTATTTCCTTTTGTCTTATTAACCAAGGAATCTCTGTTTCCTAGTTCTTATCAAGGCTGGTTAATCCTAATTGCTTTAGCAATAATTTGTCAGGTTGTTGGCCAAGGATTATTAGTCTATAGTATGAAGCGATTTTCTTCGAGTTTTCTTGCTGTTTTTTTATTATTAGAACCGATCCTTACTGCTTTACTAGCTTGGATGATTTTTGCCGAAAGTCTTAATTTATTCAGTGGCATTGCTTTTGTTTTGATTCTCGGGGGAATTTATCTTGCCAAATCTAGTAATTCTGCAATTAAGAATGCTATGGATAGTTAAATAATTAGGTAGTCCTGACTCTTCTGAAACTAAAAAATTAATAAAATAGGCTGAAAGCCATGCTATGATTAGTTTCTGATCTTCTTTTTAAGGTCGCGTAGTGACCTTCAGGGGCTTTTAAGGAATGTTTAATGATTAAGGACGCTTACTTAGTTTCTGGCCACAATTGGTACAAAAATTACTATCATTAGGATTTGGATGATCGCAATTGCGACAAACAATAAAATTTTGGACTGGCTTAGGAGGCTGAGGCATAGTATTACTAATATTTCTCGAACTATTTTGGGTTCTTGTATTAGCCTGGGTAACAGGTTGAGAAATTTGTCTTGGAGTTACGGGAATGGGTACTGTAGATACTTGATTCATTTGAGCAAAATGTTCCAGCAACGTCCGATGGACAAAGATGTAACCACCACCAACCTTCTGTAAGAAAATGCGCTCAGCGGCGTAGTCAAGGAAGCGGGCATAGTTCCAAGGGATACAACCACTGCGCCAGAGGAGAAAACGTAGGATTAAATGTTGAAAACACACAAACCCTGCCCCCCGTGTGGACAGTAGGGCAGCGCCATAGCCAAACATAATCCCATTTGCTACCCCCAAAACAAAGCTGTTAGCTTCAGGTATCAAGGTGAATTTGTCCTGAATTACACCTAAAAAGATTCCAGAAAACAGACCAATAATTACAGTCACCTTAATAGTGTCTTGGACTGATTTCCAGATGCCCTGGTTAGGTCTAGTTGTCGTGTTGATTTCAGTCTGCTTTTCCCAGCTTAGAATAAGCCACAGGAGCAATCCAAAAATCAGTCCGAAAATTAGTCCATTTGTAACCGAGAGTATTAGTACAAAAATTAGCGCAAACCCCAAATTCTTCAGGGCTTTTTCCCAAGACCATTCCAGGGTGTCAACTGGCTCAATGTCTTTGCTAAAAAAATCATAAATTATCACACCACATACAGCATAAAAGAGTGCGTAAGTTAGTCCGAAATTTAGACCTAAAACCAGCCAAAATACCAATCCAAAAAGCAATCCAAGGGTTAACCCCGTAGCCAAACGAGCCACGATACCATTAAGCAGTCTACTTATCACTCCCCCCAATAAGCCATAAAATAATCCAGCTATTACACCTCCTATAAGCCCTTCAACTAGACCTTTGCCTCCTTCAAATACACTAGATAGCGGTCCAACATGAAAGACAGCCGCAGTCAGTCCCACTGTCAAACAGACTCCGATCGCATAGATAAATCGCTGAGAATCTTTTGGTAACCAGGTAGGCTGGATTTGCTCAATTAGAAAAACTGTTTGAGACGTTTGAGACATTTTCTGGGCTAGCCAAGTTAGCCAATGCCTGATCTGAGCTTCAGAATATTGCTGTCTAGCTCCTTTACGCTCAAATAGCCTCTGAATATAAGCATTAAACAGATGTTTACGGCGTTCTTCTACTGAGCCTGTTTGAGATAGTTCTTCCATCTTTTTGCCTTGATAAGCCAAAGTGATGATACTAAGCGTTAAAGGAGACTTCGCCAGTTCTTGCAGTGCGGTATCTTCGGTGAGCAGAGTTTTGACTGCTCCCAGTTGTTCACCAGCCGTGTCCAAATATTGATTAACTTGCTCAGGAGTCAGAGAGCGGATATAGATCGCGCCTCGCAATTGCAGACGGGTAGAAAGAATTTCATAGTCTGCAATACGACTACAGACTACTATTTCAGTCTGTCCATGCTGTTGCATAAATTGGTTGATAGCTTGGACACAGGCTTCCCGTCTATCAGCTTTTACCTCGTCTAGTCCATCCAGTAGCAGTAGCAGTTGTTGATTTTTAATCCAGCCTTTACTAACTTCTTTAGGAACTTGGTATTTGCTCCAAAGTTCTTGTACTAGCCAATCTGCGATCGTTTGTCGTTTACTCCCCCAAGAAGATAAATTAAACACTACTGGAATCAGGCAACTCACATTTTCTTCAGCACGAGCAATCAAATTCTTTCCTAGTTTGAGGAGCGTGAGGGTTTTCCCTGCTCCAGGGTCTCCCAAAATCAATAGAGTTCGCCCCTCTCCTATTTGATTGAAGATCTCAGTTGCACCTGTCCCTGTAGGCAAAATTTGTCTGGACTCTTCTGGTAGTTCCTCGAAGCCACTAAATGGACGCTCTACTGCATCTGATCGCTTTTCGAGATCGAGTTCAACCATTGTCTTGGTAAGCAGTGACTTTTCTAAAACCCCTTTGATCCAATATTCTTTAACTTTACTGAGTAAAACTTTTCTCTGGCGATATTCCACCTGATTTAAAGGCTGTGCTGAACCAGATGTTTGCCTACTAATAAAGTCAGATACTTGATAGATGAAGTTTTGATTGACTGTTCCGTGATTTTCTTGGATAAACCCCTGAGCCTTACCACCAGAGATCTTGACAAATTTATCGTTAGTCACTTTCTAAGCACCCTTGATTAACTGAAGTTCTGAGTTATCGTTCCAGTGTTTTGCTGAGTCAAACCCTGAACAGTTCCACCAGAAATTTGCACACTAAACTTCCCCTCCGCTGCTTCTTGAGGATTTAGTTGTTCCATTAACTTTTGAGCTAGTTTAATAATTTCTTCGTCCTTATCAGCTCCAGCCTCCGTTAATTCATCTTCTAAAAGCGGCTTGGTCTTTTCGGGCTTCTTCTCGTACATATCCAGAATAGTAGCTGAAGCTGATTTGCCTTGGCTCTCAAACCTACGCTTAATCAAAGCTTTTAAGCCCTTGTAAGCATCTGGTGCTGCATCACCAGCAGCTTTCGCTGCTCCAGCAACCAATGCTGTAAGAATAAGAGAAATAGGTTCCATGGTTTATCCTCTATAATTAATATTATTGAAAATAGCTGTCAGATTATTCCAGAATCACCCATCGTATTTATCCTAACTATCAGAGCATAAACCTCTTCGCGAATGTCATAAAAATTAATTACTAATGTATACAAGACGTTAAATTCTGATCTAGTTGGTAGTTCTTTTTTGTAAAAAATGAAATTTTCTAGCTGATAGTTTCACCAGTCTTATAGAATTCTGGTAGAAGTAATGATCTGAATCGGAATCACAACTACAATAGGATTGCTATCTTTACTTGACAATCAAACTAATCGACGCACTAGACCAACTAAATATGGAATTTGCTCAGCGCATACAACCCCTTGCGAGTAATGTATTTGCCGATATGGATCGCGCTAAAGCTCAGGCGATAAAGCAGGGAAAAGAAATTATAGATCTCTCATTAGGTTCATCGGATCTCCCAGCAGCCGAAAATGCCCTGGAAGCGATCGCAGATTCTTTACGAGATCGCTCTACCCATGGTTATTTACTCTTCAACGGCACTAAAAAATTTCGGGAAACAGTAGCCGCTTGGTATACAGAAAGATTTGGGATTGCGGTCGATCCTGAAACAGAGGTATTGCAACTTATAGGTTCTCAAGAGGGGACAGCCCATTTACCCTTAGCGATTCTCAACCCAGGAGATATCGCCTTGTTACTCGATCCAGGATATCCTTCCCATGCCGGGGGAGTTTATCTTGCTGGAGGACAAATCTATACAATGCCTTTGTTAGCAGAAAATAAATTTTTGCCCATATTGGAGGATATTCCGACTCAGGTATTGACTCAGGCAAAGATGATGGTTTTGAGTTATCCCCATAATCCGACAACTGCGATCGCCCCTTTAGCTTTTTTTAAATCAGCGGTAGCTTTTTGTCGTCAACATAATTTAGTCTTGGTTCATGATTTTCCCTATGTGGATATGGTCTTTGAAGTTACAGCAAAACCACCTTCGATTTTACAAGCCGATCCGCAGAAGGAAGTTGCGATTGAATTTTTTACTCTTTCTAAGTCCTATAATATGGGCGGATTTCGGGTCGGTTATGCCATTGGTAATCGGGATTTAATTAAAGCCCTCAGACAAATTAAAGCCGTAGTGGATTTTAATCAGTATTTAGGCATTTTAAACGGCGCGATCGCAGCTCTATCTGGTGGGCAAGATATTGTGACAGAAACTGTGAATATTTTTCAAACTCGTCGAGACATTTTGGTTACTGCTTTAAATAATATTGGTTGGCAAGTAACTAAGCCAAAAGCAACCATGTATCTTTGGGCAAAATTACCGGAACCTTGGCAAAATAATTCTATTGATTTTTGTACAAAATTAGTAGCCGCCACAGGAGTTGCTTTATCTCCAGGAGCAGGTTTCGGTAAATCAGGAGAAGGTTATGTGAGATTTGCCTTAGTCCAAGAGCCAGAAGTTTTGCAACAAGCTGTAACAAAAATCTCTCGATTTTTACCCCAGATAGTAGAATAGGTTTAAATACTCTATTAACTAGATAAAAATCACGATACTGTCTTTAATATCAAATTCCCGTAATTATTGATCACAGCGAGCGCAAGAGTTGCTTGTTGCAATAAAGGCTTGTCCTCTATTTTCTGTTGCCGATTATTTGACACCAGTTTTAATACAAGCATAAAACCGAATTTGATATCAATCGGTACTGTGTAAGTAATAACAGTTGTAATAACAGTTGTAATAACAATTGTAATAATTGTTGGACAATATTTCAAATGTTTCATAAACTCTGGCAACGTTTTTTTGTCTTAGCACTGTCTTTGTGCTTAATTTCTGGCTGTAGCAAAGTGTCAGCAACCGCAAAGCCACGGGTTGCTCAATTGAACCAAGGTTGGTCGAAGCAGGAGGTTCAGTTCTATAACTATGCCTCGGAAGGAACTAATCTGGCACCGCTTGATTTTGTACTCAACCTTCCCGACCCCCAAAATCCCGAGTCGAAATTTATCGATAAGTTAAGCTCAGAATATGGCTTTATTCCAGGTAAAAAATCTGACCTCAACCCTTACCAACTGCCAGTAGGCTTTGGCATCGATCAACGACCAGTGGCTTTTGGCGATCGCGCTTACCTTGGTGTCACTTGTTCTGCCTGCCACACTCGGCAATTGACCTATAGTAATAAATCAAACTGGATACTTCCAGTCCATGGTGGTCCCAGTACAATAGACTTTCCCCGTTTTCGCAAGGATTTGTACAACTCCTTTTTCGCTCTGTTGGAGGATGACAGCTTAATGAACAAATTCGCCACCGATCTTTTACAACAGACTCCAGAGCAGGAAGAGCTCGACAGCCTACGCGACGAAATCCGCGAATTCACTGGCCCAGTTCTCGCTACTAGAGCGGTCATCAAGAAACTGCAAGTGTCCCCAGCGGAATTTGGTTACGGCAACCTGAATGCATTAACAGAGGGTAATTATAACAATGTCGGAATTGTCGCCTGGATGGTGCAACAAGGGCTAATTGAACCCAGCGGTGAAAGTCCATTACGCATTCAGTTTGAAGGTTCTGTTAGCTATCCCCCAATGTGGTTTGCCACCCAAGATACCTGGGCTCAGTGGTTTGCAGAAATTCACCATCCCAGCTCACGAAATTGGGTTCAGTCTGTCTCGACTTCGCCAGTGCGACCACCGAAGATGATCGAAGCTCTTGAAAGTAAATCGATTTTAGCATCTATTTACTTTGATAATATCGAAGAAATTCAAGAATCACTCGAACGCCTGCGAACCCCTAAATGGCCCCAACCTGCTTTAGGTAAACTTGACCGAGAATTAATTGCTCAAGGTAAAGTTATCTTCGAAGATAAATGTGTTCAATGTCATAGCCAAACCTATGAACCACCGAACTCTCTGGGCATCGAATTTAAAAAGCGTCTAGCTTTTGACGTCGGAACAGACCCCACTGCTTACAACCAATTCAGTGAAAATGCTACTGAGCGTGCCGAAGGACTTTTGAAGATTTCGGAAAACATCTTGCAACTTCGTCAAGTACAGCTATCGCAACAATTTGCCGAAGAAGAAGTAGCAAATTATGTCAAACATGATTCGAAAGGAAGACCCAACAAGTTTGCGCTCGCGCAGGAATACTACAGTGATCCAGCCGAAGATAGCTGGGAAAAAAGTGGCGCTGTCTACTGGGCTCCTCCGATGGCAGGGATTTTTGCGACATCTCCCTATTTTCACAACGGTTCGGTGCCCACACTTTGGGACGTACTTACTCCACCTGAAGAACGACCCATAACTTTCCGCACAGGAAGCACCGAGTTCGATCCCGAACATGTCGGCTTAAAAAACGAAGGCTCCTTTGTTTACAACACCGAAGAGGAAGGAAAAGGTAACGGTGGGCATCTGTTTGGGACTAATCTACCTCCCGGTCAAAAGCTGGCTCTGCTCGAATATCTCAAATCAATCTGATTTTTTTTCATAGTATTAGGAGAAATAAATTATGAAAAGTTACTTAGGACAGATTGAGCAAACGCCATTGGAGCAACGATGGCCGCTGGTTCGTAAATGGATGGACGAAGAGCCATTTGCTTTGTATGAAGAACTTCGGGAGTTACGACCTGTGCTGGAACTACCAGAACTGACGATTGTGACACGCTTCAGCGATTGTTTATCTGTGCTTCGGCAACACGATATATTCACTGTGGCACTCTATAAACCCAAACAAGGCGATTTCTGGATGTCACAGGATGATACTGCCGTGCATTGGCGTGAAAAATCAATTATGCGTTCCGTACTCGATCTTGAGCAATTAGCTGATATTCGTAACTACGTTGCCGCAAAAGCATCTTCGCTGTTAAAAAATGCCCAAGGCAGCATCGAGGCAGTAAATGGATTGTGTCGAGCAGTGCCGATCGCCTTGGTGCAAGAGCGATTCGGATTTGACGAAAGTGATCCTAAGGATTTATTCGAATGGTCATATTGGAACCAATACGATGCCTTCCATAATCAAGCCTTTGATTCTGTAGTCGTAGAAGATCCTGAGGCGATCATCGCTAATCGCAAAGCAGCTAGTCAGAAGATGGGGGCATACCTAGTCAAGCTCATTGAACGCAGAGCAGCAGAACTACAAGCAGGAAACCCTAAAGATGATCCAGCAACCCGGCTGCTGAAGTTATCGATGTCAGGAAGCTTACGGGATTTTGATATCCCCAGGATTCTTCCCAATGTAGGCGGATTGTTGATAGGTAGCGTGGAGACTACATCTCATGCGGCGATCAATGCCTTGGCTGGGCTTTTGGCACGTCCTGAAATACTAAAACAGGCAGTATGTGCTGCCGCCAAAGATGATCCAACGGAGTTTGATGGTTACGTGTTCGAGGCCCTGCGATTTGATCCAGCCTTCCCCTACTTCTTCCGTTTTTGTGAGCAGAAAACACAATTAGCGGCAGGTACTGAATATGCCTGTGAGATCACTCCTGGGACAACGGTGATGGCAATTACTCATTCTGCTATGTTTGATGAGATAGCTTTTCCAGAACCCAAAAAGTTCAATCCGACTCGTTCTGAGACCAATGCATTTCATTTTGGACAGGGACTCCATGAATGTTTAGGTCGTCATATCGGTCGCCAGATGATACCAGAGATTGTGCGGCAAGTGCTGTTACTGCCAGAAGTCCAAGCTGATGGGCCAATAGATAATCAAGGGGGACCGGTTCCAGAACGTTATCTTTTGACGTGGAATAATTCCTGTGCTTCGTAGTAATAGTGTTAACAATAGGGAAAGGGGGCAAAATTTGGGACTCAGTTGGGAATCCTGAGAACTATAGCGCCAGATAGTTTGGTGCTTTCCCTATTCCCTATTGATCTCTAAAGTACAGGAAGAGCGCTCAAAAATAAATCCCGAACAACTATTAGAACAGTATTTAGGTATTTTAAACGGCGCGATCGCAGCTTTATCCGGTTCGCAAAATATTGTTACCAAAACCGTGAACATTTTTCAAACTCGTCGAGACATTTTGGTTACTGCCTTAAATAATATTGGTTGGCAAGTAACTAAGCCAGAAGCAACTATATATATCTGGGCAAAATTACCGGAACCTTGGCAAAATAATTCTATTAATTTTTGTACAAAATTAGTAGCTGAAACTGGAGTTGCCCTATCTCCTGGCGCGGGTTTTGGTAAATCAGGAGAAGTTTATGTCAGATTTGCTTTAGTCCAAGATCCAAAAATTTTAGAATATGCTGCCTCAAAAATCTCTGTATTTCTACTCAAAAAATAGTCAATTATATTATTAATATTTTGGTGTATTTACTAGCTATAAAGTAAAAAAATAATTAGTTATACTTGATGAGTATACTTATGATTTATTTTTTCTTTAAATGAATATTAAATATGGATTGAATTTATTGACGATCAGTTCAATTTTAATAACAGGAGCTAATTCTGCCGCGGCATTATCAGTATCATTATATGATGGTTCTACTTCCCAGTTGCCTGAAACTCAAGGATATTTAAAACCAGGAGCAATTAATGTTGTCCCTACTATTAATACCATTATTAATGGCGTACAAGTAAATACAGATATTGGTGGTGGAACAGGATACTTTGGTTACAGTAATTATGAAGCTAATCTCGCAAATCCCAGCGAACTGTTATTAGTTAATAATGCATTTCCTGCTCTTCATCAAAATAATGGCTATAGTATCTTTTTTGATGTGGCGGTGAACACCACTACTAGTAATAGTGATGATCGAGGATCATTTACTGTCCTTGCCATTAGTTCCAATCTCAAGGGAATTGAATTAGATTTTGATGGTGATCGGATTTTTGCTCAAAGCGATACAGTACCTGATGGTTCAACATTCAGCGAATTCAAAAGAGCAGAAACTGCTACCTTTACTATCAGTGACAACACAAGTTATGAATTAAAAATTGATAATGCTGGATATGAACTATTTGCTAATGATGCCTCACTTCTTAGCGGTAATCTCCGTGACTATGAGTATGATATAAATGGTACCGATCCAGCCCTACCTTTTAATCCGTATGAAACTGAGAATTTTCTGTTTTTGGGTGATCTTACAGATCAAGCCAGTGGAGAATTTACTCTAAGCTCGGCTTCTGTCACTACTAGCGTACCTTTTAATTTTTCTCCGACTTTAGGATTAATAATTTCAGGAATGGGATTACTATTGAAAAAGTTATATAAAAATAATCGTTCCTAGTTAGGGCTAAATTTTAACTTAGATTAAGTAAGTTTAATTCGTTAATTATCAGAAATTATCAGATCATAGTTGCAAAAGATGCTTTCTTTTCTGCCGCTACTTTCTTTACTTTAATAGAAAATAAATACGTGTTACAAGAAAAAGCTTATTGGTTAGCATGGTCACAAATTCCAGGAATTGGGCCTATTTTGCTCAAAAGAATTCAACAAAAGTTTGGTCAACTTTCTCAAGCTTGGCAATTACCAGTCGCTGAATTAGGACAAGTAGAAGGTTTTGGAGTCAAAATAATCTCTAAAGTTCAGGAAGAACGGTCAAAAATAAATCCCGAACAACTATTAAAAAATCATATAATAGATAATCCTCAATTCTGGACCCCAGCCGATCCTGAATATCCTCAATTATTATTAGAAATTCCCAGTCCGCCACCAGTTTTATACTATCGAGGAAAAGTAGAATTACGAGAAAATCTGGAAGTTTTTGGTGCGATCGCGATTGTCGGGACTCGCTATCCTACAGAATATGCCAAGCGTTGGACGCGCAGAATTAGTAAAACTCTGACCGAACAAGGCTTTATTATTGTTTCTGGAATGGCTGCGGGAATTGATACGGAAGCCCATTCGAGTTGTCTCGAAGCTCAAGGAAGAACGATCGCGGTGTTGGGGACAGGAGTAGATACCATCTATCCTCCCAGTAATCAAAAGCTTTATCAGCAAATAGAGCAAGAGGGTTTAATTCTGAGTGAATATCCCGCCAAGACTAAGCCAGACCGGGGTAATTTTCCCGCGCGGAATCGGATTATTGCTGGCTTGTCTCGCGCAGTTTTAATCATGGAAGCACCCCAAAAATCTGGAGCTTTAATTACGGCGCGTTTTGCCAATGATTTTTGTCGGGATGTTTATGTATTGCCAGGTACCCTAGATAATCGACAAGCTCTGGGTTGCTTGGATTTATTGTATCGAGGTGCTCAAGTTATTTTAGGGGAAGAACCTTTACTAGAGATGTTACAAAGCATACCAATGTTAGATTCTTCTTTGCAGTCCCGTAGCGCCTCCCCTTCAGCGCAATCGCAACTAAAATTAGATCTGTCAGAATCAGACTCAAATATTGCAACTTCTCAGCAACAAAAGAGAGATTTATCCCATTTAGAGCCAGAATTAGCCCAAATAATGTCACTTATGACCGATGAATCTGTTTCTTTAGATGCGATCGCGGAAAAGACAGGATTAGATACTAGTAAATTATTAGCTTCTTTGTCTCAATTAGAACTCATGGGTTTAATTTCTCAATTACCAGGGATGAGATATTCTGCCATTTAATACCCAACAAGACAGATCTGCGATCATGCTTCTTTGCAGTCCCGTAGCGCCTCCCCTTGAGCGAAATCGCAACTAACATTAGCTCTGTCAGAATTAGACTCAAATATTGCAACTCTTCAGAAACTAAAAAATCAATCAAATAGTCTGAAAGCCCTGCTATGAATAGTTTCCGACCTTCTTTTTAGGGCGCGTAGCGGCCTTCAGGGGCTTTTGACTTAAGTTAAGGTCTTCCTAAAGTAGTCAAATAAATTACAGCTTCTTCTTGAGGAATATCCAAAACTTGATTAACTCGATCATCGAAAAAGCCACCAATGCCGCTAACGCCTAGTTTGAGACGGATCGCAGCCAGATTTAATCTTTGTCCTAAATGACCCGCATCCATATGTAAATAACGGTAGACTCGATCGCCGTATTTTGCGATCGCTTTTGTTAAATCCGCAGTATGAAAGACAATTGCTGCAGCGTCTCTACCTAGTTCTTGTCCCAAACAGAGATAATGCAATTCACGACGGAAATTTTTAAAGCGAATTTGGCGCAACTCCTGAGCTTGCGGTGCATAGTAATAACAACCTGCCTCTAAATCTTGGACTCCGGAAACGGCAATAAAAGTCTCTAATAAATCGAGGGCAAAATAATCAGGTGCGCCATCTAAACCTTGCTCTAAATAATCTTGAGGTTGATAGGTAAAGTTGAGCAAATATTTGAGTTCATCTAGAGTTAAATTCTTCCCTGTGTAGCTACGAGTAGAACGTCTTTGGAGAATTGTATTTTCTAATTCCGATAGTTGAGCTCCCCAATCAATAGACTTCTGGGAGACAGTGGAAATTTTGCTACAAAAAGGAAAATTATATTTATCTTCTAACAAGGGAGTTTCCGGCGCAGCAGCAATTTGTTCTGGTTCAGCATCAATGCAAGTTTTTTGATGTAAATAATTGAGTAATTCCCCATCAGCAATTTCAGGATATTTCGTGACTGTTTCAGAAGGTAAAGCGGTGGGGGCAACCAGATCTGTAGAGGCAATTTTGTTGTTATTGAGTAAAGAAACAACCGAGATCGCGGCCTCAGCCTCACCATCTAAATACAATAAGTCATTGATCGCTCGATCGCAAAAACCACCAATAAAATGAGCTTTATACCTATTCGAAGCAGCGGCTAATTCAATATTGCCGAGTAAATGACCGGTATCAAGAAATACCCGTCGATAGGCTCGATCTTCGTAACGCCATGCCGAACGATAAAATACGGCGGTAGTCACCAAAGCAATTTGATTTTCCTTTAATGTAGAATGGTTAAAACAAGCAGCTTGTAACTGTGACCAGACAGTATTTTCCCAAAAATGAATTAGGGAATGGGTAGCAACCTGATAGTTGTATAACCCAGGAGGCAACCAAGGAGTACCCCGAGAAATTAAATAAACTTCTGCCGGATATAATCCTCCTGCTGAGGGAGCAGCTCTCAAATAAATAGGATTACCATAGATAGTTTGTAACTGAGCAGTTAAGCCATAACTACACAAGAGCAACAAAGATAACCTCAACCATTCTTCATCATAGGGTTGTTTATCTTCGGTCTTTTCTTGAGATAGATAGGGTTTGAGGTCAAAAACCTGACCAATTTTATATTCTTTATAGGGAACTGGCTGCTTTGCCCAATCTAAGGATTTCCCTTTCGTAGCAATGGTTTCAGGATCATATTTGGTTCTTTGATGATAGTGATAAGCAATAGAATTCATGAGCAATCTGTAATCGTTTCCCAAGGACGATAGCGTTGTCCGTAGTAATCTAAAATTTCATCAATCCGTTTTTTTTGTTGGGGATCTATATTTTGCGGATATTCCAACCACAAAGCAGCAATTTGACTTTGAGCATAATCAAATTTTTCTACGCCTGAATCAGAAGATCTCACAATTAATCCTGTCTTGACGCCGATTACCTGCCGTAAATGGGCAGCTACTTCCCGATATACGGCTAAGGGTAATTGAGGGCAAGTTAAATGGGTTTTGATTGTATTTGCAGATGACAATTTTGACATCATGAGTCTAAACAGTAAGTCTTTCTTATCTTCCCATCTCACTGGACAAAAAGAAACGAAGATTCCGATCCCTGTAAATTAGCAAAATAAGCTAAATTAAGTTAATCCATCATTTTCAATTTCTCATGGCACAATCCACAGAAGTCATCGTAATTGGTAGCGGTATCGGCGGTTTATGTTGCGCTGCCCTCCTAGCTAAATATGGGTTTGAGGTCACAGTATGTGAAAGTCACACGATTGCCGGAGGTGCCGCCCATAGTTTTGAACGTAATGGCTATAAATTTGATTCTGGGCCATCTTTATATTCTGGGATGTCCTATTCCCCTTCAACCAATCCTTTAAAACAAGTTTTAGACGCGATCGCAGAAGATGTTGAATGGGTAAATTACGATACTTGGGGCTGTTTGCTACCTGAAGGAAATTTTAATACTACCGTTGGGGCAGATGATTTTTGTCATGTTTTACAACAATTAAGGGGCGAAACTGCGGTTCGAGAATGGCGAAATTTACAAGCAACGATGAAGCCTTTGGCTGAGGCAGTTAATGCGATTCCCCCCTTAGCGATTAGGAACGATTGGGCTGCGGCTATGGCGATCGCGCAATATTTACCCGCCACCTTATGGCATACTCCTAACATTATTAAGCTCACTGGTGCCTTTAGCCAGATTAGAGATGGAGTAGTAAAAGATGAATTTATTCGCAACTGGTTAGATCTCCTTTGCTTCCTTCTTTCCGGTTTACCAGCATCGGGTACCAGTGGTGCCGAGATGGCGTTTATGTTTGCCGAATGGTATAAGCCAGGAGTGGTTTTAGATTATCCCCTTGGTGGTAGTGGGGCTTTAGTTGATGCTTTAGTGAGAGGGCTAGAAAAATACGGAGGCAAACTTTTACTAGATAGTCATGTTGAAGAGATTTTAGTAGAACATAATCGCGCTACTGGCGTACTATTGCGCAATAGTAAGAAAATTACAGCCAGCAAAGCAGTCATTGCCAATGCTTCGGTGTGGGATACCCTAAAACTCTTACCCCAAGGCGCATTACCTGAAAGTTTTATTACAGAAAGGGCAGCTACTCCTGAATGTGAAAGTTTTATGCACCTCCATTTAGGTATCGATGCCACAGATTTACCAACGGACTTACAATGTCACTATATTGTGGTTAATGATTGGCAACAGGGAGTAACCGCACCTCAAAACGTAGTGGTAGTCTCGATTCCTTCCGTACTCGATCCTGCTCTGGCACCTCCAGGGAAACATATCATTCACGTTTATACTCCTGGCAACGAGCCTTACCAACTCTGGCAAGGCATGAAGCGCAATAGTCCCGAATATCAACAACAAAAAGCAGCCCGTGCCGAAATTATGTGGCAAAGTTTAGCTAGGGTGATTCCCGATATTCGCGATCGCTGCGAAGTAACTTTAGTCGGTACACCCCTTACCCATAGTAGATTCCTCCGTCGCCATCATGGTTCCTATGGCCCAGCGATCGAAGCCGGAAAAGCTTTATTCCCAGGTTGCACAACGCCTTTATCGGGTTTACTCTGCTGTGGTGACTCTACTTTCCCTGGTATTGGTTTACCCGCCGTAGCTGCCAGCGGCGCGATCGCTGCTAATACCCTAGCACCAATCGATAAGCATTTACAAATGCTCAAAGATCTTGGTTTAAGTCTAATCTAAATTATTAGGACTTCCGCGAAGCGACACTAGTCCCAAAAATTATAAATAACTGCTATAAATTGGGGATATAATGTAATTGAACTCCCCATTGCCAGCAGTGAAACCATACCAAAAAATCCTGATCGAAGAATGTGGCGAACCTTTAGTTGCCATTCCCCTACAAAAATTTGCTATAGAATTTCCCCATCCTTACGAAAAACTTGGTGCAGAATATGAAGGCAAATCCCCCTATTGCTTGCGCCAAGGAGTATTGGAAGCATTAGAAACTGCGCAATTTTTATTGCATGATAGTCATCCTGGATGGCAACTCAAGATCCATGATGCTTATCGGCCCCTGGGAGTACAACAATTTATGGTTAATCATACATTTGAATCTTTGATCAGAAAAAATGATTGGCAAGAGCATAAAATTTCTCCTCAACAAAGACAAGAGATTTGGACACAAGTATATGAATTATGGGCAGCACCAAGTACTGATCCTAGTACTCCACCACCCCACAGTACAGGGGCTGCTATAGATCTAACTATTATTGATGACAGACAAAGAACTTTGGATATGGGAGGCGAAATTGATGAGATTTCACCGCGATCGCATCCTGAATATTATCTTAGAAGTAAGACGCTTCGAGATCAACAGTACAATTGTCACCGTCAATTATTAAATCAAATTATGGTTGATAGTGGTTTTTGTCGGCATCCCAAAGAATGGTGGCATTTTTCTCTGGGGGATCAAATGTGGGCCTGGTTACAAAATCAAAAGAGTCCTCAGAAGACTAAGAAGAGACTGCAAGCTCGCTATGGAAGAATTTGAATAAGTTAACAGTAAACAGTTATCAGTTATCAGTTATTGCTCTTTAATTGTCAATTGTTTTAAATAGCTTAAAATTGCTATGCCAAAAATGATAGAAATAGCACAGGCTAACCAGTAACTCATGACAAAATTGGCAGATTGATCTAAAGCAAAACCGCCGAGTGAAGGGCCAATAAAATAGCCAATTGCCCAACATTGAGAATTAATAGCAAGATAGACTCCCCGTAGAGATTCGGGGGCGATATCGGCAATAAATGCCGAAGCAGAAGGAGTATAAGAAATCATAGCTAAAGACATAATTCCTAATGCCAAGACGATAACAATTAGAGGTTGGTTAACTATGCCGGTGAGCCAAACCAAAATAAAACCGATTCCCCATAAAATTAGGGAGATAATCAGGGCATTAATTCGCGAAAAATAATTTAAAAATCGCGCCATCGGTAGCTGACAGATGACAGCAAAAGTAATATGCCAGGTAAATAAACCGCTGATAACTTTTTCGGAAAAACCTTGTTGAAGCTCTCCTACGGTAATAAAATTCTTGAGATAGATCGGAAGTGTACTATGTATTTGGGATAGATAGGTAGTGAAGAGAAGATTGACTAACACATAAATCATTAAAGCGCGATCATTTAAAGCAATCAACCAACCTTGATGGGATGGGGAATGGTGAGGAGAAAATTTATAGGTTTCTGCGATCGCAAAATAGATAATAGCAAAGAATAGGACAAAAGAAATACCATCAATTATAAATAAAGTCCGATAGTTACCCGAAGCGGCAATCAACACACCCCCTAAAATTACGCCCAGACTTAACCCTAAATTATCTGCTAATCTCGTAATGGCAAAGGCTTCATTACGTTGTTGGGCTGTCGTCAAATCGATAATAGCAGCTTCGGTGGCTGGCCAATAGATCCCAATGCCTAAACCCATCAACAAGTTACCCAAGATCAAGGTAGAAAAGTTGTATGTTGTTGCTAAAAAAACATCTGCGAAAGCGGATATGGCAGTAGCAACCAATAGGGTTTTTCTTCTACCCCATTTAGGAGAATCTACGGCTCCTCCTCCCCAAAAACGGCCAAAAACCCCAGAAAGCGAAGCAGTTCCAATGGCAAATCCCACTAAGGTTGCCGGAATTCCTACTTGATTAACGAAAAATATTGGTGCATAGAAGAGAGTAAATCCTGAGCCAATTTCTGATAATAATCTTCCCCCAGCTAAAATCCAGACTGATGGACTCAGATCGGGCAATTTGAATATATTATTAGGCATTTATTTAACATTAGTTAACATTTGCAGTATATCTTGATTGTTTCTCAGCTAAATCAAGATAATATTTAAAGAATTAAGAAAAAGGACTCAAGAAAAGTCTTTTAACTTTTACCTTCCTCACCCCTGATCCCTAAAAAAATGTCTGGTATTTATAAAAGTCGATTGTTTAATTTTCTCAATCGTCAGAAAATTCGTTTTAACAATCAATTGGGAATAGCATTCCGGCATCTTCAATTAGCCACAGAAACAGGAGTACAAATTTTACTTTATCCTGTTTATGTAATAGCAAGAACCAGTATTTCTGTCAGACAGCAACTTAAATCACCAGCAGTTTCTGCTTCAGAATTTGAACTAACTGCCGAGTCAGATTCTCAATCAGCTGCTGCCAACGCCTCTAGAGAAAAGAGATCAAATCTAGATGATCTCTGGTTAGAAGATGAAAACAATAACTTGGCAAGCGATCTTAGTAAAACTGATAGTTTATCTACCTTAGCAGTCAGCGAGAAAGCAAATTCTGGATTATCTTTACCAAGGCAAGATAATTCTCATAATTCTCAGACAACAGCGCCAATTGGATTTTTCCAGAAAATGTTGAATTGGGTCAAAACTAGTCCTGTTGCTACTAAGTTAAATCTTTTTGGGGAAGGGAATAGCTTTTCTTCTTCTGGTGTTAAATCTCTAACGAATACCTCTTCTCGCTCATTAAACTCATCACTTTCTGGAAACGAAATAGTTTCTCAGTCAGCAAAAAACTCTTTAAGATCTAATATTTCAACTACAAAATCATCAGGACAAGAATCGATTACAATTCAAGTTTTAATTCGCAGAGCGATCGCGTATTTCTTTGGTCATAAGCAACAATTATTATCGGAAAAAAAACAAGAAGTTTTATCTAGTGCTCAAGCTTCAGAATCGGCAACAATTCAATTATCTCAAGCCAATTATTCTCAGTTAGAAAAATCTCGATTTTCTTTGGTACATAACATCAAATCTTGGTTAGAGAAAGTAAAATTAATTTTTTCTCGTTCTCCTGGTCTAATTACAGAATCATCAGAACAAGAATCGATTACAATTCAAATTTTAATTCGCAGAGCGATCGCGTATTTCTTTGGTCATAAGCAACAATTATTATCGGGGAAAAAGCAAGAAGTTTTACCCAGTGCTCAAGCTTCAGAACCAGCAACAATTCAATTATCCCAAATAGATTTTCCTCTTATAAATTCTCCTCAGTCAAACTCGCCCATGCTCCATCTTGGTGAGCGCTTGTCCTCGAAGGAAGATTCTCTAGGTTGGGAGACTAGACTGGGGTCGCACCGCTTATCCCCATTAGAGGATATAAGACTGTCAGTGGCGCGAGGTCGAGGCTCTTCCGGTAGAGCTGCGCCAGGGTCAAAAGAATTAAAGTCTTCTCTGTTCTCTCAAGTTAATTCTTGGTTAAACAAAGCAAAGTTAAATAATTCTAGTTCAGACTCCTTAACCACCATCCCATCAGCAGAAGATTCTCTTAATCTTAAAATTCTTCTTCAAAGAGCGATCGCGTACTTCTTGGGCAACAAGCACATCAAAGTTGCTAATGATCTTAAGGGGCTTTCTTGGTCCGGTTTACCGTTTTCTTCATTGAGTCTTCCTGGAGAAGCAAAAACTTTATCTTATACTTTACCTTTGAATACCTGGAATTTAAAACTGCCTGGGGTTAATGTCACAGATTTTTGTTTACCTGAAAATTATCTGATTCAGGAGCATAGTTTGTCTATAATTGAGCCTGAACTACCAGAATTAGCCCCAATTTCTCATACTTGGAGTGAATTATTGTATCCAGATAATTTTTCTGCGGGGACTATTCAAGATGTATCTTGTTTAGTCGTTACGACTAACTTTCCTCCAACATCCACAACACCACAAGAGAGTTTAGTTGTACATCATAATTTAAAGGATTCTTTGGTAGCAAATATTCCGCTAGAATTTTCTTCAGATTTATGGGAAGCCGAAGTGATTACTGTAGGCTATGTCAAAAATCTTTTAGAGAGAATTTTAGAATTCCTCGATCAAATAACCTGGTGGATAGAAAAGCAATTGCTAAAACTTTGGCAGTTTTTTAAGCAAATATTTCAACGAGGTAAGAACTAAAAGTTAAAGGGTTGTTCAAAATAAATCAAAGAACGCTTTACGGGGGCTGCAATACCAATACGATCAACTAGAAATGTTAACTCTAACTAATTAATCAATAACAGCCCCCTTCTCCCCTAAGTAGCTGACCTAGAGCGTCGATTCAGTATTTATAAATTACTAGTTAGGAGAGAGGGAGGAGTGTGGGAAGGAGGTAGAGAGTGTGGGGAGAGGGGGTGGACAAGGAAGGGTGGGGGGAGTCACCGTTACACCGCCGTAAAACGACGGTGCCTGCGGTGACCTAGCTAAGACAGGAAATGTCTACCAAGAGACGTGCGAATCACCTAGAGTTTATTAAAGAACAAGAAACAAGATAACAAAATGGCTCAACAATTTTACTTAGGTACTTAATAGTTATTTATTAAAATATTCCTGAATAATCTTCACAATTCGCTGAGAAGCTAACCCATCGCCAAATGGATTAATTGCATTTGCCATTTTACGATAAGCATTGTCATCTAATAATAATTCTTTGGCATTAGCAAAAATATTATCAGGATTGGTGCCAATTAATTTAGCAGTTCCTGCGTTAACAGCTTCGGGTCTTTCTGTGTTATCTCGCAATACTAAAACTGGCTTTCCTAAACTAGGCGCTTCCTCCTGTAAACCTCCAGAATCGGTCAGTAAAAAATAACAGCGAGCAATTGCCCCAACTAATTGTTTGTAATCTAAAGGTTCAGTCAAAAAGACGCGATCGCGTTGACCTAAAGACTCTTGAATTGGTTCTCTAACCAAAGGATTACGATGTAGAGGTAATAACAAAACTGTATCGGGAAAGCTATCTAAAATTGCGTGAAATCCTTGTAAAATATTTTGTAAGGGTTCCCCCCAATTTTCTCGACGATGAACTGTTACCAAAAGAACTCGATATTTATGCCAATCTAGATGAGGAATATTGCACTCAGGATTATTATTTGCAACTTTTAGTAAAGCATCAATCACTGTATTTCCAGTCTGATGAATTTCTCCTATCACTCCCGATTGCTGTAAATTTTTGACTGCTAATTCTGTAGGAGCAAAATGAAATTGGGCAATTTGAGAAATTAGACGACGATTAGCTTCTTCAGGAAAAGGATTAAACAAATTATCGGTGCGTAAACCCGCTTCTACATGGCCGATGGGAATCTTATTATAAAATGCTGCTAATCCCGCAGCAAAAGCTGTACTAGTATCTCCTTGAACTATGACAAAATCTGGTTTAAGTTCCGCGAAAATTTTCTCTAATCCTTGCAAACTATTACACGTAATTTCTGTTAAAGTCTGCTTGGGTTTCATAATATCCAAATCGCGATCGGCTACGATTTCAAATAAGTTCATAACCTCATCAACCATTTCCCGATGTTGTCCCGTTAAAACTACATAGGTTTTAATGTCAGGAGTACTGCGTAATTCTTCAATTACGGTTGCTAATTTAATCGCTTCGGGACGAGTTCCCAAGATGACGCACACCGAAAAGCTGGATTGATTCATAGATTTTTTGCGAGTTCAATAATCAGCACAAACCAAATGATAGCTCTTTTCTTGATTACCCAACTACAAAAATATCCCCATCCTTGATCCTTTCTTTTCTAATTCCCCAATCACTTGACGATCCACGTTAAGCTAGAGAGGTAGTTGTAGGTCGATAGAATATGGGGATTTCATGCTGCGTATAATTTATCTGCAAACTGAAGTACAAGCAGAACTCCAACGTATCGGTGATCGCGCTTTAGATACGGCTCTCCAATCACAAGAAAATCTCGTTCAAGAAATTGTTACCACAGTCAAAAACAAAGGTGATCGTGCTTTGATCGACTACACAGCACAATTCGATCAGCAGATGATAACATCAGAAAAATTTCGAGTTCGAGGTTCTGAATTAGATGCTGCGTACCAACAGTTATCACAGGATTTGATCCATGCCATTCAATTAGCTTGTCAAAGCATTACCGCTTTTCATCGTCAGAGAATTCCTAAATCTTGGGTACAATTTGCAGAAGACGAAATTGTCTTAGGACAACGCTATACTCCTATAGATAAAGTAGGATTATATATTCCTGGAGGGAGAGCAGCCTATCCTAGTACCGTACTCATGAGTATCATTCCGGCAAAGGTCGCCAAGGTTCCTCGGATTGTTATGGTGACCCCGCCAGGAGAAAATCTGAAAATAAATCCTGCCGTCCTAGTCGCAGCACAAGAAGCTGGGGTAGATGAAATTTATCGCTTAGGAGGTGCCCAAGGAATTGCCGCTTTAGCTTATGGCACAGAAACTATTCCCTCAGTAGACTTTATTGCCGGTTCAGGAAATACTTATGTAAATTTGGCCAAAAAAATTGTTTTTGGGAAAGTCGGCGTCGATTCTTTAACCACCGGTGCTGAGATTATCATCATTGCTGATGAAAATGCCAATCCTGTCTATATTGCCGCAGATCTGATTGCCACCGCAGCCCAAAGTTACTACGCCGCAGCTATTCTCCTCACTACCGACACAAAAATAGCCGCTCAAGTACAACAAGAAGTTCTGCAACAATTGGAAAATCATCCTTTGAAAACTCTTACTGAAAAAGCGATTTCGCATTATGGTTTAATTGGAGTTGTTGAGTCCCTAGAAATAGCAACCGAATTATCTAATTTTTTTGCCCCCAAGCATTTAGCATTACATCTCAGGGAGCCTTGGGACTTAATTGAGCGAATCCGCCATGCAGGAACTATTTTTCTGGGGGATTCTACTCCAGAAGCTGTAGGGCATTATTTAGCTGGACCCAATCATATCTTACCCACATTAGGTTCAGCACGTTTTGCTTCGGCATTAGGGGTAGAAACTTTTCTCAAAAAATCTTCCGTGATTCAATATTCCCCCACCGCCTTGAAAAAAATGTCCAGTACTTTACAAATCTTGGCTCGTGTTGAAGGACGGCTTTCCCACACTGATTCAATTCGCTTCCGTACTGAGGATTGACACTCCCGCCGCGGGACGCGGGGGATTCTTGTCTCACAGACCAGTTACTAGATCAAACAACGTTAGTTGCAAGACCCCCGCACCTCGATCTCCACAAGTGCTTTTGCGGTGCGACCCCGCTGGGG